>CACXFJ010000031.1 GCA_902766965.1 uncultured Eubacteriales bacterium
CGCTTCCGGGGAATACGAAACCTCTGTTTTTTTTTATTTTTTCGAGTTTGTCCATAGTAAGTTCTGCCATAATAACTCCTTGAAAAATAACGATTTTTAATCGGTTTTTACTGATGATTATAATAATAATAAATATTATTAACTGAAAAGTCAAACGTTCATAAAACGATTTGCGTAAGAATAGTATATTGATATGAGAAAGAACAACATATTTTTACACGTCGTCACCAACGTTATTATAGTGGCGGTACTTGTAGGACTGTATTTTGCCTGCGTACCCGATACGGCGGCCGCCGACGTTTCCGCTCCGATATACAAAAACTCCGCCGCGGAAAACAAAGTCGCTATTATGTTCAACGTGTATCAGGGGACGGAGTACGTCGAACAAATTCTGGATACGCTCGATAAATACGGCGTGAAAGCCACGTTTTTTTTAGGGGGATGTTGGGCGGAGAAAAACGTCGATACCGTCAAAAAAATATACGAAAAAAACGAACTCGGAAACCACGGATATTTGCACCTCGACCACGCGAAAATAAGCAAGAACCAAAACAGGGAAGAGATAGCCCTTTGTTCTCGACTGATAGGTAAAATAACGGGCAAAGAACCCACCCTTTTCGCCCCGCCGTCGGGGAGTATAGGACAGAATATGCTCGACGTATGCGACGAGCTCGGAGTAAAGGTTATTATGTGGTCGAAAGACACTATCGATTGGCGTGATAAAGACTACGAAGTGATTACCAAAAGAGCTACTAAGGATATCCAAAGCGGCGATATGGTACTTATGCACCCTACCGAACAAACGGTAAAAGCATTGCCGCACATTCTCGATTATTATAAAGAAAAAGGACTGGAAGCCGTCACCGTATCCGAGCTTGTAGCTAATATGAATACCATATAGTCTGCTGAGTTTATCCGACCAATCGTTATGCGGGATTTTTCCGCAGTCGCAAGACTTCGTGCGAAAAAAATCTTTATCCGCATAAGTCGGACTCATAAGGAAGCAAGACAGTCCGTCTTGCTTTTTCCTATTCTTACAAGTTAATTCAAGCAATTAGTCTGTTAAGAAAAACCGACTTTGTTAAGTTTGGATAAGGGGGAACATTATGAGGAAAGGGGTTTATTAAGGGGGCTTGGAGCGATGCTCCCTTAATTATATATTCATTTTATCATTGTGAAAATAAAAGCCGTGTTCGGTCGAGCCGGACTTCGCAACTTGCGGTTCGTGTGGTTCTTTGCTACTTTCTTTTCACACCGAAAAGAAAGTAAGTAACTACTTGAAAAAGTTTCTTTCAAACTTGCGTTTTTTCTTTGCTAATGATATACTATCTAAAAATATTATACTAAGGAATATATCCACATGAATCTGAAAAAGCTCGAAGCGTACGGTTTTAAGTCGTTCGCCGACAAACTTACTCTCGAATTCAATACCGGCGTCACCTGTATCGTCGGTCCTAACGGCTGCGGCAAAAGCAACGTAAGCGACGCGATAAGGTGGGTTTTGGGGGAGCAGAGTCCTAAGAATCTTCGCGGTAAAAGTATGCAGGAAGTTATCTTCAACGGCACCGCCAACCGTAAAGCGTTGGGATACTGCGAAGTTTCGCTTTATTTCGACAACACGGATAGAACTTACGCTCTCGACGCAGACGAAGTGATAATAAAACGTAAATTGTTCCGTTCGGGCGACAGCGAATATTACATAAACAACCAAACCGCGCGTCTCAGAGATATTCTCGATTTGTTCAGAGATACGGGTATCGGCAAGGACGGATATTCGGTAATAGGACAGGGCAAGATAGACGGTTTCCTTTCGGCAAAGCCCGAAGACAGAAGACAGATATTCGAAGAAGCCGCGGGAATAAGCAAGTACAAAGCCAAAAGAATAGAAAGTCAGCGTAAGCTCGACCGTACCAACGACAACCTTTTGAGAATAAAGGACAAATTAGACGTGTACGAAACGAGAATGGCGCCTCTCGAAAAGCAGTCGCAGGAAGCGTTGCGCGCGAGAGAACTCCGCGAAAGACTGAAAATCGCCGAAGTCAACCACTTCATTTACCTCACCGAACACAACGAAGAAGAACGTAGCGCCGTAAGTCAGCGGCTCGAAAAGGTGACCAAAAGTCTGACCGAAGCCGAGAGAGAACAAGCGGTCCTTGCCGAGGAGTACGCTTACGTTCAGGAAAAGGTTCACACGTCCGACGACGAATACAAACGTCTTACCGACGAAAAGCTCAACCTTAGCATCGCTTTAAGCAAAAAGGACGGACAAAACAAATTAAAGGCGCAGGAACTCGAAAACACGAGAAAGAATCTCGAACGTCTTAAAGCGGAAGTTTCCGAAAAGAACGCCGCCGTATCCAACCATACCGCGAGCCGGGAAGCCAACCAAAAGGAACAGCAGCAGACCATATTAAAAATCGTCGAAAACAAAAAAGCCGAAGAAGATATTACGGAAAAATTAAAGGAAGCGGAAACCGACGTCGAAAAACAGCGTAAAGAAATCGACGTAACCAACGAAATGCTTCTTTCCAGCGCGGATATGTGGGGGCAGATAAACGGCGGTCTTTCCAAAATCAAGACCGAAATCGCCCTTATGGAAAAGAACGTCGAAGACTACGAAAATTCCGTCGACGACAAGTCGAGAGAACTGAAAGACGTCAGAAAAAGACTTGCCGACACCTTGGCGGAATACGACAGACTCACCGCCGACAGAGCGGAAAAGAAAGATATAAAACTCGATATTGACAAACAGTACGGTCAGAAATTCGCCGCGAACGAAGATTCGGTGGACAGATATAACGAATTAAGAGACACCGTTGCGAAACTTACGAGTAAGGTAGAATATCTCGAAGCGAGCAAGAACAGTTACGGTTCTTACGACGCGGCGGTAAGGTTCCTTATGAGCAGAAGAGAAGACTTCATTAAGGACAAAATTTTGGGAGTAGTGGGAAGCGCGATTTCCACGCCGGCAAAATTTGCCACCGCGATAGAAGTAGCACTCGGCGGAAACATCAACAATATGATTACCGCCGACCAGAAAGACACGAGTTTTCTTATAGATTTTCTTAACAGCAACAGGGGCGGCAGGGGAACGTTTATGCCCCTTACCGCGATGCGTCCGAGACCGCTCGAAGACGAATACCTCGAGGCGTTGGAAGAAGACGGTTGTTTCGGCGTTGCGGCGGACTTGGTTAAGTACGACCGTCGTTTCCGTCCCGCGATAGAGACCTTACTCGGAAGAGTAGTCGTAGTCGACACGAAAGACACCGCTATCGAAATGTCGAGACGGTTCAGAAACGCATTCAGAATAGTCACTCTCGACGGGGCGCATTACGCCGTCAACGGTACCGTAAGCGGCGGACGAAAAGAAGGAGCCGATTCGAGAATAATGAGCGTCGAAGCAGACCTTGCCGACGCGAAGAGAAATCTCGCCAACAACAAACAGATTATGGAAGTTCTCGCGCAGGACATTTCCGAAGCGAAAAAAGAACTTCAAAAAATGGAAGACACGAGCAGCGTCCTCGAAAACATAATATCGAAACTCGACAAAGAACTCACCGTTTGCGAACAGAAAAAAGAGTATATGCAACGGGAAGAAGAGCGTCTTAACGGGGAAGTCGAACGCCTTAAAAAGTTGATTTCCGACGCGAAGAGCGAAATCGCCGTCAACGAAAATCTCTATTCCATAGAGAGTAAGAAGATGGACAATACGTCGGGAGAAAGGGTCAACACGAACGACCTTCTCGATAAACTCGCCGTATCTTTAAGGCAAAAGGAAGAAAAACGCAACGCAATATCAACCGAAAGGATAGAAATAATCGCGAGCGGAAAGCAGTTGGAAGAAAAACTTACTTCCATAGAGCGGAGCATAGACATATCCGCCGAAACGATAACGAGACTGAACAGAGAAATTCTCGACGCGGGCGTGCAGATAAATATCCTTACCACCGACGAAGCGAGAATCGTAGCGGAGCTTGAAAGACTTGCGAGCGAAATGGCGGACAACGAAGAGCTTGCCGCAATTCAGAAAGAAATAGAGAAGATAGAAGCCTTCAAGACCGAACTTTCGGTAAAACAGGAAACGCTCCGAAGGAACGAACAGAAAAACAGCGAAGTCATATCTTCCCTTTCCGCGACCAAAGCGAAAGCCGAAGCCGCGCTCGAAAGGATAGAGAGCGATATAAAACTTGCCGGGGAGAGAGTTCAGGAAGATTACGGAATGGACTACGAAGCCGCGTTGGAACTTAAAGACTACGAATTTGACGACGCGAAAGGGGTTCAGCTCGCTAAACAGCTCCGTAAAGATTTGAACTCTATGGGAGAAATCAACGAAAAGGCGATAGAAGACCTCGCCTCCATGAGCGCGGAGTACGGAGAACTGAAAATTCACTTCGACGACATTACCGAAGCGAAAGAGTCGCTCGAAGAAACGATACGCGACCTTACCGTCAAGATGGAAACAAATTTCAGCGAAAGTTTCGAGAAGATAAAAATAAACTTCGCAGAAGTCTTCACCGAACTTTTCGACGGCGGACGCGGAATGTTGGACCTCGATATAGAAAGAGGACAGAGCGTACTCGACGCAGGTATTATTATAGCCGCCGAACCGCCGGGAAAACGTTTGCAGAATATAGACTTACTTAGCGGCGGCGAAAGAGCGATGACGGCGATAGCCCTTATATTCGCAATAATAAAACTTCATCCGATGCCTTTCTGCGTGTTGGACGAAGTGGACGCGCCTTTGGACGATAACAACGCCGATACCTACGCCAAGTATCTTAAAAAGTTTTCGCAGAAGACGCAGTTTATTATAGTTTCGCACAGAAAACCGACGATGGAACTTGCCGACGAACTGTACGGTATCACGATGCAGGAAAAAGGCGTATCCAAGTTCTTCTCGGTTAAATTAAGCGACGCCCTCAAAATGGCAAAGGAGTAATAAATGGGATTTTTCGATAAGATAAAACAAGGATTAAGGAAAACCAAGGACAGCATATCGAAAAAGATTTTCGAAGCGTTCAAGGCGAAAGAACTTAACGACGAATTTTACGAAGAGTTGGAGACCGCTCTTATTACTTCCGATATGGGAGTCACCGCGACCGAACAGATAATAGAAGACCTGAAACAGGTGCTGTTCGAAAAGAAAATCACTTCGCCCGAAAAAGCGAAACAGGAACTTAAAGATATTCTCGTGCAGAGTATAGACTTCGAGATTCCCGAATACACTTATCCGCTCGTAATTTTGGTGGCGGGAATAAACGGCGTAGGCAAGACCACCGCGGTAGGAAAACTCGCAAATTACTTCAAGAGTATCGGCAAGTCGGTGGTTATTGCGGCGGCGGACACTTTCCGCGCGGCGGCGAGCGAACAGTTGGAAGTTTGGGCGGAAAGAGCGGGCGTGAGAATTATAAAACATTCCGAAGGCAGCGACCCCGCGGCTGTCGTTTTCGACGCGATAGCGAGTCAGAAAGCAAAAAACACCGACGTCATTTTGGTGGACACGGCGGGCAGACTTCACAATAAAAAGAACCTTATGGAAGAGTTGAAGAAAATCAACAGGGTTATTGAACGGGAGCTTCCCGACTGCGACCGGAGGAACTATATCGTTCTCGACGCGACGACGGGACAAAACGCGATAGCGCAGGTTGAGATTTTCGACGAAGCCATAGACATAGACGGTATCATTCTTACCAAGTTGGACGGTACGGCAAAAGGGGGCGTGGTTATGGCGATAGCCGCCGAATACGAAATGCCGGTAGTTTACGTGGGAGTGGGGGAAAAGATAGACGACTTACTTCCCTTTAATCCCGAAGAATTCGTCGACGCAGTTTTGGATTAAATAAGTTTACGAAGATTATCGAAAGGTCCGCGTTTTATCCGCGGACTTTTTTTATACTTATATATAAATATAATATATAAAAAATATACAATAATATAATTGCCGCGAAATGGTTTCCGCAAAACCATGATATTGACGAAATACGTTTTGTATTGTAGACTTATGGTAACACATTCAATCGGAGAGAAAAAATGAAACGAAAATCTGTTGCTTTGTTTACCCTTATAGCTTTCGTCGTTACCATGAGTATTTTGGTTTTTTCCGCCTGTGACGGTGCAACAAAGGAAGGAAAAGGGGCAAAGTTACTCTTTTTCGACGATTTCGATACGCTTAATACGGAAGTTTGGAACGTGTACACCGCAAAAACGGAAACAGACGAAGGTTGGGGACCCGAAGACGGAATTCGCAGGGGAGGTTTTTGGGATAAGAAGCAGGTTTTCACCGAGGACGGGAATCTCGTAATCCGTACCGAAATAAGGGACGGCGTCGCGTATACGGGAGCAATCGACAGCGATAACAAGTTGGAAATGCACTACGGATATTACGAAGTCCGCTGCAAAGTGCCGCAAGCGCCGGGTATCTGGTCGGCGTTTTGGATTTTTTGCGACGAAATGGGGGCTCATTCCAAAGACCCCGATATAAGCGGAACGGAAATAGATATATTCGAATCGCCTTTCTACGGCGCGAAAGAACCTGCTTTTCAATCGGCAATCCATATCGGCGATTACGTCACGAGCAACGCTTTGGCTACGGGCGGCCCCAATTATTTGAAGAAAGAAAATATAAGCAGCGGAGCGAGCGATATATACGACGGAGAATATCATTTGTTCGGACTCGACTGGCAGGAAAGTTATTACAGGTTTTACGTTGACGGAATTTTACATTACGAAATAACGACCGCCGACGTGAAAATTTCGAATAAGGACAGTTTCCTTTTTCTCTCGTGCGAAATCGGCGGTTCCGACGGTAAGATAGGAGAAACGCCGTGGGCTGTTTCGGTCGCGCTTTTGGGCGGCAGCGAGTACAGGTTTGCCGAAAAATATTCCCCCGTCGACTTTTTGGTGGACTACGTCAAAGTGTACGACGTAATGCCCGTATAATCGATAATAATATTTTTCACGAAAAAGAACCTAATCTTCCACGCCCTTGCGCGTATAATGTCTAATAACACCACAATATGTAGTAGCGTGTAAAAAAACGGATACAATTAAAAATTTTTTTAGAAAATATAGAAAAATTTAGTTGACTTATTTTTTTAGTTGTATTATTATAATGAGGCTGTCGCAAGAAGGCAGCGCAAACGTACCTTTACAACTGAACGGAAAGTAAAAAGAAAACGAAATAAACCAAGTTAATTTTTTTGAGAAAAATAAAAAACTTGATAACTACAAAGC
>CACXFJ010000032.1 GCA_902766965.1 uncultured Eubacteriales bacterium
AGAATATCTTTCAACCAATGCAGTCAGCTGTTGAATTGTCGTAATGCCTTTTCCTATCGCAACTTTAAGATATTGTCCGTTAAAGGCATTAAAAACTTCTTGAGATACAGGCACAAGCTCGTTAAATTCTTCATATGTAAACAACCCGTATTGCGCTATATCGTTTGCCATCGCAACTTCATCATATTTCATTGTAATTGGATTTACGTCGAAGATATTGATTAAACCTTGTGTTGCGCCTGGCATGGAGAGCATTCCGTTAACGTAAATACAAAGATGCCCATAAGTCACAGGACTCCACGCCGTAGTCGTTTCACTATATATATCTACGCTTGTAAGCTGAACTTTTGTGTAAATTATGTTTCCGTCGTTATCCGTCGTTTGTTTATTAAACCAATGCCCTATATATTTCGCCGCGTCCGAACGCACGAAAACGTACTGGTTCAGGTTAAAATCCCAAAATGCATGTTCATCAATAACTTTTACAATAGTTCCGTCGGAAAAGTTTAACTTTATTATTTCAAACGTACGAATTGAATCAAAATCAATAAACAGTATGGGGGCTGTATCGAAAGTCTCTGTAAGCATATTCCAAACAAGAAGCTGCTCGTTCCCCGTAAGCTCTTCAACTGCCTTTTGTGTGCCGTCGGCAAGAGTAATTAACGTACCTTGCGCCACGCAAGAATTTTTGTTCCATTTTGCATATAATATACCGTTTGGAGCAGCTGCCAAATCCATATACTGCGTTCCCGAATAATCGGATTCGGCATACCACCCGCCAAATGTATATCCATTTCTATAAGGATTACTTATACCGTTTTGTATTATATTTAAGTATAATTTCTCGATAAAGTAACAGTATCGCCTTGTCTTGTATAATAAATAACAAGCTCTCGCTGTTCCAACATTCGCCCTTCATGCCCTGTTAAATATTCATCCGTAAAAAAATCAGCAGAAAGATACGACGCCATACAATAAAATACGTATCCTTTTTCTTCTGTAAAAAATTTCTTCGGTATAGTAAATACGTACGAGATATTGGAAATACATACTCCTGGTAAAAACGCCTCACTCGTTTTATAAAAAGGACTCCCTTTTCCCCATGCGGCTTCGGCGGCTTCGATTCCTTTCTTTTCGGCGACGTCTTTATATAGTAATTCTACCGTGTTATTTTTATAAAACGAGTCGGGGTCTGTACTTAATATCTTTTTGCAAACGCTGATTTCATCCTTCGTTTCTATTGTATTATACATATCTTTCGGCGTAAACCCTTCTGTGTAAGCAAATTTAGAACCCTGTTCATCTATACGTACGGTGGTCTTATGCGTACTCGCATCGGCGAAATATATATAAGTAACGACCGGTGCATTGATATCAATATAATTATTTGTCCCTGCATTTTCGCTACCGCAATAAAACGTAAGCGTAACGTCGTCTACCGAAAACTTGTTATTGCCTTTTACCGCCAGATGCGGCAACGGCGCGCGAACGTCAGGACCTATTATTGTGCCTTTATCGTCTTCGGAGTTGTTGCATCCCGTCAAAGAAATTATCGTCGCCGTCAGGACTAATACTATAATAATTTTGCTAATTAATTTTTTTGATATATTCATTCAATTCTCCTTTACAAGACTGTTAATATAGTAAAAAACGCAATAAAACAACATGCAATTTTTGTTTTAGTTGCGTTTAATATTTTTTCATATACGGTCACCCCATTTTTAATTTTTTATTGTACGGTGTTTTGATTAGCGTTGTGTTAAGCGTTTGTTTATTAAAGATGTGTTAAATATCAATTTAAGTTTACAAAAAAATTTTCTAAAAGTCAATACGGTAATTTTTATTCGTTTATATATGACAAAAGCCCGATAAAAATCGGGCTTTTCGTTAATTTTAATGCGATATATCGTTAGATTACGAACTTTTCGCTCTTTTCTTTACCGGAATCGAGTTCCGCTTTTTTAGCTTCGTAACCTTCTCTTCCTAAGAGAGCGTAGGTCGCGTTCTTACCTTCTTCCACTCCGGGTTGATTAAAGGTGTCGATATTGAGCATAGCTCCCGTATATGCGGTCTGGAGCATAAAGAACATCATAAGCTGTCCCATAGTAAAGGCGTTTACTTCGGGAAGAGTAATTCTGTTATTCAATTTTCCGCTCTTCGTCAACGCGTATTCGGTAGCGTTCATTTCGGCGGTAATAAGTTCGTTCATCGTGTGTCCGCAAAGGAAGTTTACGCTGGGAATATCTTCGCAGCCGTCAGCTATCGTCACGGTCTTTCTGTAGTTGTCCACGCCGATAAGAGTTATTACTTTATCGAAAGGTCCTTCGGTATAGAGCTGAACCTGACTGTGCTGGTCGGTCACGCCCAAAGCCTTTACGGGGGTTTGTCCTACGTTTACTTTGTTGCCGTCAAGGTCTACGGCTTTGCCGAGACTTTCGCCCCAAAGCTGAGCGTACCAATCCGCCATAAGTTTAAGACTGTCGGCATAAGGCATCATTACGGAAATATTGCAGCCCTTGCCCATAGCTATATACTGTAAAAGTCCTGCCATCAAAGCGGGGTTCTTATACATGTTGTCGCTGCCGCACTTCTTGTCCATAAACGCCGCGCCTTTAAGGAGCTGCTTGATATTGATACCGAGTACAGCTGCGGGAAGAAGTCCTACGGGGCAAAGTTCGCTGAAACGACCGCCTACTCCGTCGGGGATAAAGAAGGTTTTTAAGTTTTCCTGCTTAGCGATTTTTATAAGGTTACCTTTGCTTTCGGAAGTGGTGGCTATGATATGTTCGTTAGCTTTGTCTCCCAATTGCTTTTTGAGAATATCGGTTATTATCAAATACTGGCTCATCGTTTCGCTCGTCGAACCGCTCTTCGTTATTACGTTAAACATAGTCTTGTTCACGTCGATTACGTCGAGCAGAGCCGCCATTCTTTCGGGGTCGACGTTGTCTTCCACGTAGAATTTAGGAGCCTTTCTGACGCTCTTTTTGAGTTCGTTATGGTGCAAATGGCAAAGAGCCTGGAATATTGCCATAGGGCCGAGAGCCGAACCGCCTATTCCCAATACCACGAAAGTATCGAATTTTTTTCTTATGTCTTTAGCCGTGGCGATTATGTCCTCGACTACTTCGTTTTGGTTGTACGCAAGCTCGGTCCAACCCATCATGTTCTTACCGCGTCCTTCTTTTACCGACGCAAACGCGTTTTTAGCGGTGCTTTTGTATGACGCGAGTTCTTTTTCGGTAATTCCTTTTTCGCCGACGTAGTCGGTCATCATGTTGTTATAATCGAAACGTATCGCTTCTTTTTTTTGTGCCATTCTGTTATATACCTCCGTGATTTTTTGCTTTATACAGACACTCGTTGAGATAGTCGAAACTTCTTCCGAGTTCGTCGTAATCGTCGTAGTTATTTGAGTATACCTCAATAAGCCCGGCTCCGTCAAATCCGTTATCGTTCAATACGGAAAATAATTTAACGAAATCGAACGTTCCTTTCCCCGGAACGGTAAGTTTTCCGTCGTCGTCGTAGTCGCAGATATGCACGGTGTGCAACCTATCCCCCATCACTTTGACGTAATCGTATATATCGTAACCCGACAAAAAAGCCTGCTTTATATCGAGACAAGTGCCTACGTCGGTATATTTTTTAAGGTTTTCAAAATATTCGGGGGTGTTAAAAAACGTCCAATGCACGTTTTCGTAAGTAAGACGCGTCGTTCCGTCGCTCGCTTTCAAGAGCATATCGCACAGTTCCTGCACTCTCTTCCCTATTTTTTCGTAATCGTGCTTATAAGGCAACTTTTTGAACTTTGCCGGACCGTGAAAAGTATAATACGACGCTCCCAAACGGGAAGCGTCGTGAGCTACGTGTTTGAATATCCTCTCGGAATCCTTTCTCGTTCTTTCGGTCGGGTTGAAGAGCTCGGGTTCGTATTGCTGATTAAGAGTATGTACGGAATGAACTTTCGTATTTCCTTTAACTTTAAGCAATAAATCTATAAAATCGTCCGAGTATTCCGAAAAAGTACTTAAAAAGATTTCGCATACGGGTATATTCAGCTTATGTATGATTTCAAACGAGGCCTCCGTCGTCTCCTTCGAGAAGAAGGAGGCCGTACTTATTCCGATTTCCATAAATTATTTTATCAGTATTCCGGTTCGATTAAGCCGTAATCGCCGTCGTTTCTTTTGTACAACACGGATATTTTATTCGTATCTCCGTTAAGAAAGATGTAAAAACTGTGATTGAGAAGTTCCATTTCGTCAATGGCGTTTTGCACGCTCGTCATAGATACTTCGAACTTTTTAACTTTGACTACGTTGCCGCTCTTCTCTTCGATTTCGCTTTCCTCGTAAAGCGCGGGCGTATTCAAGGCGTCTTTCTTTATTCTGGTACCGAATTTGTCGTGATACTTTATGATCTGTCTTTCGAGTTTCGGCAAAATCTTGTCTACGTTTTCGTTCATCTTATCGCCCGTGTACGAGCTCCACACGTAGCAACCGCCGGCGTCGATTGTTATTTCCATAGTTTCATTGACGCCCTGCGTGGTAAGTTTTATCTTTGCCGACGCTTCTTTATCGAAATACTTATCGAACTTACTGAGTTTTTTAGTGATAAGATTTTTTAAGTCCTCGCTAAGATGATAATTTTTAGAGATAATCTCAATACGCATATTACTAACCTCCCGTTATTATTTTCGGCTGTCCCGATTCGGATATTATCTCGACAACCGAGTTTTTTAAGTCGTTTTTCAAAATCTCTTCGCTGAGCCTGTCTTCCAATTCCGTCTCGATTAACCTCTTTAACGGTCTCGCTCCGTACTCCGCGTCGAAAGATTTTTCGGCTAAGTTTTCGACGATTTCTTCGGATACTTTCAAGTCCAAGTTCCGCTCTGCTTTCAGCGTCTCTCTTAACCTTTCTAATAGTAAATTCGCTATTTCGATTACGTTCTCCTTGCCCAATTTATTAAATATTATTATATTATCGATTCTGTTTATGAATTCGGGACGCATGGTTTTTTTTAAGGCTTCCGTCCTCACGTCCTTTTCGTCCGCCGCCACGTTTCCGCCGCCGAAACCTACCGTCTTTTTCGTCTTCATTTCTTCCGAACCTATGTTGCTCGTCATTATTATAATGGAATTTTTGAAGTCGACCGTCCGCCCTTTGGAATCGGTAAGTCTCCCGTCGTCCAAAACCTGTAACAGTACGTCGAAAACGTCAGCGTGAGCCTTTTCTATTTCGTCCAATAAAATAACGCAATACGGTTTTCTTCTTACCGCTTCCGTCAGTATTCCGCCTTCTTCGTACCCGACGTACCCCGGCGGCGCGCCGATAAGTCTGCTCGCGGAGATTTTTTCCATATATTCGCTCATATCGAGCCTTATAAGAGCGTTTTCGCTGCCGAATAAAAATTCCGCCAAGGCTTTCGCCGTTTCCGTCTTGCCTACCCCCGTGGAACCGAGGAACAAAAACGAACCTACGGGACGATTTGCGTCTTTTAATCCGCTCCTTGCCCTTCTTATCGTCTTTGCTATTGCTTTCAATGCTTCGTCCTGCCCTTTTACTCTTTCCGCAAGTCGATTTTCCATGTCTATAAGTTCGTCTGTTTCTTCCGAGCTCATCTTTTGCAAAGGTATTCCCGTCATCTCGGATACCACTTCTTTTATATCTTCCTTTTTTAATTCCGCTCCGTCCGATTCGTTCCTTTTTTTACTGCACGCTTCGTCCAATACGTCGATAGCCTTATCCGGCAAAAATCTGTCGTTGATATACCTTGCCGACAGCTCAGCGGCGGCTTTTATAGCTTCGTCGCTAATCGATATTCCGTGATGAATTTCAAATTTTTCTTTCAAACATCGCAAAATTTCGACAGTTCCTTCTTGCGACGGTTCTTCCACGTTCACGACCATAAATCTTCGTTCCAACGCGGTGTCTTTTTCAATAAACTTTCTGTATTCGCTTAACGTCGTCGCGCCTATCGTGCTTAATTCCCCGCCCGTCAAAGCAGGTTTAAGGATATTTCCTATATTCATACCGCCGTCGGAACTTCCCGCCGAGACGATAGTGTGCATTTCGTCGATAAAGAGTATTATATCCTTTCCGTCGAGTTCGGCTAAAAGATTTTTTACCTTGTCTTCGAGTTCTCCTCTATATCGCGTTCCCGACACGAGACTGTTGACGTTGAGCGAGTAAATAATCTTATTTTTCAAAAATTCGGGGACTTCTTCCCTGACTATTCTTTGCGCGAGACCTTCGACGACAGCCGTTTTACCTACGCCCGGTTCGCCTACGATGACGGGATTGTTCTTATACTTTCTCGACAAAATTCTTATTACTCGCTCGATTTCTTTATCCCGTCCGAAAACGGGATTTAATCTCCCTTCTCTCGCCCTTTCGGTAAGGTCGACGCCGTTTTCCGCCAACAATTTGGGCAAAACTTTCTTTTCCTTTCGCTGTTTATCGATAGTCACCGACGAATTGTTTTTATTGTTTGCGACGCGGTCGTTGCCGATGCCGTTATACGTCATACCGTTGACTATGGATAATATTGTAGAATAATCTATGCCGTGCCGTAAAAGAATTTTGCCTCCGAGCGACGTCTGATGGAAACTAACCGCGAGCAGAATATGTTGAGTATCTACGTACGGATATCCCGCCCCCTTCGCTACAGCCACGGCGTATTCCATAATTTTTTTGTACATAGGGCTGGGTAAAGCGGGTTGCTGCGTCACGCCGGATAAGTTGACGAGATAACTTTTTGCAATCTCTTCCGTAAAATTGAGCCTCGATAATATTTCGTAAGAATAACTCCCCCTGACGCTCGCCAAAGCCGCCAAAAGGTGCATACTGTCTATTAGACTTCCCGAATACGAAGCGAAGGTCTCGGATAACCCCAAGACCTTCTTCGCGTCGTTAGTTATATTATTCATTTCCCTCCGATAAACTTGCTACTCTTTATTCACCAAATCCTTTAAGTATTTTTTTAATCCTGCGTTGATTTCTTCGTTACGCAATGCGAATTCGATATTAGCAATTATGTATCCGAGTTTATCCCCTATATCGTATCTTCTTCCGTCGAAAGAATACGCGTAAACGGGTAAATCGTTCGACATAAGTTCAATGGCAGTCGGCAAATAAACTTCTCCGTTGTTGGCGGCGGGAGTCTTTTCTATGTATCCGAATATATCGGGCGTTAAAATAAATCTTCCGAGGCTCGTAAGTTGCGACGGCAACTCTTCGAGTTTCGGTTTTTCCTTAAACCCTAAAAGTTCCGTATACTTACCTTTCGTCTTTCCGGGAACGACTACGCCGTATTTAGGACATTCTTCTTTAGGTTGTTCCTGCACGCCGACTATCGTCGCGCCGGTTTGTTCGTAGGCTTCGATGAGCTGTTTCGTTACGGGTTTTGCGGGATTGTACATTACGTCGTCTCCGAACAAAACAGCGAAAGGTTCGTCTCCGACAAAACTTTTACATATTTCGATAGCCTTGCCCGTACCTTTCATCGCCCTCTGTCTTACGTATACTATATTGACTTTCTCGGAAAGATAGTTCATCTTTTCTATTTCACTATGTTTCCCGCTTTTTTCCAAAGCATACTCGACTTCTACGTTTCTGTCGAAATGATCGGCTATATTGTTTTTGTTTCTTCCCAATATAATGCAAACGTCGGTAATTCCGCTTGCCGCGCACTCCTCTACTATATATTGAATACTCGGGACGTCCACTATGGGCAACATTTCTTTGGGCATGGCTTTCGTAGCCGGCAAAAATCTCGTACCGTATCCCGCCGCGGGGATAATCGCTTTCGTTACTTGTTTCAAATCACGTTCTCCTTGATTGTACTTATAAACTGAAAAAAACCATAGTTTATATTAGAATTATATTCTATTGCGATATAAAAATCAACCTAAAACTTTATTTTAATAAATTACGCAAAATAAATTGACTTTTGAAAACGAATGATATAATATATTAATGCTTGCGTGCGAGGGTGGCGGAATTGGCAGACGCGCATGATTCAGGTTCATGTTGGTGACAGTGAGGGTTCAAGTCCCTTCCCTCGCACCAAAATTACTCGAAAGCAAGTTATCACACCGATATGTGGTCGTGGCGGAATGGCAGACGCGTACGTTTGAGGGGCGTATGGTTACACCGTGTGGGTTCAAGTCCCATCGACCACACCAAAACCCACGTTATTGCGTGGGTTTTTTATTGGAGTAAATATGACAAAACCGTCGTTGAATTCCCTAAAACGCTTCTTTTTCGGCAATATCGTTTGCTTTGTTGCTCTGCTCGCAGCTATAATCACCTGCTTCTTCGTAAAACCGGACAAAGAATACCTTTCTTATATCGATCTACGCACTATATGTTGTCTTCTTTGTATGATGGCGGTAATAGGCGCATTGCGTAACGTTGATTTCTTCCGTATCCTCGCAGGCAAAATCATTAAGACATTCAAGAACACCCGTTCGGCAATTCTCGCGCTTGTATTCGTCACTTATTTCGGCTCTATGCTTATAGCGAACGATATGGCTCTTATAACGTTTTTGCCGCTCGGTTACTTAGTGCTTACTTCCGCAGATAAAAAGCGCTATATGGCGTTTACTTTCATAATGCAGAATATCGCCGCAAATTTAGGCGGTATGCTTACACCTTTCGGCAATCCGCAAAATCTGTTCTTATATAACTACTTCAATATACCGACGGGCGAGTTTTTCAAAATTATGTACATACCTTTTCTCGCCGCGTTCGCACTTATATTGACTTGTTGCTTATTCGTAAAAAAAGAACCTCTCGAACAGACCGGCGGTACGCCGAGCAAACTTGCCGACAGAACGACTGTGATAAAAACCGTCGCATATCTTATTATGTTCCTCTATTCGATTATAATCGTATTCAGAGTAGTACCCTATTGGAGCGGTCTTATAATGCTTCCGGTGATAGTCGTTCTCGACAGAAAAACCCTTTTGCAGGTCGACTATATGTTGTTGTTGACTTTTATATTTTTCTTTATTTTCGCCGGAAATATGGCAAGAATCGACGCGGTCAAATCGTTTCTGTCGGAACTTATCGGAAAAAACACTCTTCTTACCGCCGCTCTCGCTTGTCAACTTATAAGCAACGTACCTTCCGCAATACTGCTTTCTTCTTTCACGACGAATTACAAAGCTCTGCTTATGGCTGTAAACGTGGGCGGATGCGGCACTCTTATTTCTTCTCTCGCAAGTTTAATTACTTTCAGACAATATACTTATGCTCAACCGACCGAAAAAGGTTGCTACCTTCTTCTTTTTCACGCGTTTAATTTCGGTTTTCTTGCCGTGCTTATCGGAGTATGCTACGGGGCGTTGTCGATAGCGTAAAAATCTTTATATTATAAAAGCCGAGAACAACTCATTCTCGGCTTTTTGTAATTTTTTGTTGCTTGAGCTACATTATTTTAATAAATCTATTACGTTTTTAACGATACCTGCGGCGTCGATTTCGTGATAAGCCAAAATGTCGTCGCGATTACCGGTGGGAGAGAATTTATCTTTTATTCCCAAACGACGGAATTTACATCCGGCTCCGTTTTCGGCAAGCACTTCGGCGACAGCTCCTCCGAGTCCGCCGATTATCGTGTGATCTTCGACGGTCACTATAGCGTGGGTTTCCGCAGCCGCTTTTATTATAGCGTCCTTATCGATAGGCTTAACGGTATGCATATCTAATATTCTTACGGAAAGATTACGTTCTTTTTCGAGGATTTCGGCTGCCTTAATCGCCTGATACACGCAAGAACCGCAAGCGATTATGGTCAAATCCGTACCCTCAGCTACGGTTACCGCCTTTCCTATTTCAAAACCATAATCTTCGGTATTGTAGACGTCGTAGTCGGTGCCGCGGTTAAAGCGGATATAAAACGGACCGTAAGTCTTTGCGGCGGCTCTCGTAGCCAAAGCGGTTTCTACTCCGTCGGCAGGACATATCACCGTCATATTTGCAAGACTTCTCAATACCGCAATATCTTCTATTGCGTGATGCGTTGCTCCGCCCGACGTAAAAGAAGTTCCTCCGTGCGTTCCTATAAGTTTTACGTTAAGGTTTTGATAACAAATATCGGTATGAATCTGATCCAAAGCTCTCAAACTGGAAAACACCGAGAAAGTGGCTGCAAACGGAACTAATCCGCATTTAGCCATACCCGCAGCCATACCTATCATATTCTGTTCGGCGATACCTACGTCGAATATTCTGTCGGGATTATCGTTGCCGAAATATCCTATCTTGACTGAACCCTTCAAATCCGCGGTCAACGCAACTATATCTTTACGGGCGTTACCGAGAGCTTGAAGTTCTCTTCCGAATTTTTCCGTCGTTGCGGTTTTCGTTCCTTCGGTGGTTATATAAGACATCAATTTAGTCATATTACTTGCCCTCCTTTTCCGCTGCGTTTCTTCTTGCTTCATAATATTTTTGAAGGTCTGCCTGACACGCAAGCAATTTCTCGTCGTCTATTGCGCCGTAGTGCCATTTGTAATTGTTTTCCATAAAACTTATTCCGGCGCCTTTTACGGTATCCGCTATGATACAAACGGGTTTTTCTTTCGCATTGCGGGCGTATTCGATAGCTTCGCATATTTCGTCGAAACGGTGACCGTTAATGACTTTTACGTCAAAGCCGAATGCTTCCCACTTGTCGGCGAAGGGTTCGAGCTTCATTACGTCTTCGGTATTGCCGTCTATCATATTGTGGTTTCTGTCCACGATGGTAATAAGGTTGGTTGCGTTATAACTTGACGTAGCCATCGCCGCTTCCCATACCGAACCTTCGTTACATTCTCCGTCGCCGAGTATTACGTAAGTTTTGTAATCTTTGTTTTGAATTTTTGCCGCCATAGCCATTCCGAGAGCTATACAGGAGCCGTGTCCGAGAGAACCTGTGGATACCTCAAGCCCCGGTACTTTTTTGCTGTCGAGATGCACCGCCAACTTACTTCCGGTAGAATTGAAACCTTTAAGGTCTTCCTTGTCTATAAGTCCCAAATCGGCGAACGTTGCGGCTATTGCAATACCGATATGTCCTTTGCTTATTATCAAACGATCTCTATCTGGATCTGTATAATTTTTCGGGTCGAAGTTAAGATACTTATAGTATAAAGCCGTCATTAAGTCGATTGCGCTAAGGCACCCGCCGATATGACCGCCCCCTGCCCAATGCGTCGTCTGTAAAGCAAGATTACGTAAATCGTTTGCTTTTTCTTCGAGACGTAACCATTCTTGTTTTGTCAAAGCCATTTTTGTTATCCTCCGATAATACTCTTTCATCGTTGCGTCAAATAAAAAGGCATCGTAAAAAAAACGATGTCCTTAATTATTTATTATTATTGTTGCGTAAAACGTACGATACGGCTATCGTAAAACTAAACTCTTTATCCGTACTGTACATTCTCACGCGCCTCCGAAACGAAAAAACCGTTCTTCGTTTTTCCTTATTTATATTACCATATCGCAGGCTCTTATTTCAAGTAAATCGATATACTTTATCTATTTAGTTTTATTTCGGCTCCCGTATAATCGCAAAATTCCTTTATTAAAGCGTTTCTTATAAGACTTAACCTTTTACGGTCCTTACCTCCGACCGCTTTCCCGTTGATTTCGCCTACGTCTATACACAAGGAACCGGCTGCCGTCATTATAATTTCGTCCGCAGACAATAAGTCTTCTATAAAGAACTCATTTTCGACGCACGGAATACCGAGTTCTTTACATTTTTTCATAAGATGAGCGCGTCCTATTCCCGCCAAAATCAGTTCGTCGGCAGGCGGCGTTATCAAAGTGCCGTTACTTAAAACGGATACGTTGCTGTGTCCGCACTCCGTAATTCTTCTGTTTCTATGAAAAATTACTTCGTCGAGCCCTTTTCTGTCCGCTTCTTTCAAGGCAATAACGTTAGGCAATAGGTTTAACGTTTTTACGTTGCACATATGGTGTCTTTTATCTTCGCAAAGCATTACTTTTGCAGGACGTTCCATACTTCTAAGTTCCGAAGGTTTTATCATTATCCATATATTCGCCTTTATTCCGTCGTCGAAAACGTGTTCACGAGGTTGCGTTCCTCTCGTTGCTTGCCAGTACACGAACAATTTATCCTCTTCGACTTGATTTATAAGGTAATAAATAATTTTACTTATATCTTCTTTCGTTTCTTCGATATTTAAGCCGATAAGTTGCGCGCTTGCGAAAAATCTATCGAGATGCTCGTCAAAAGCAAAAATTCTTCCGTTGTAACAATATGCCGCGTCGTAAACGCCGTCGCCGAACGCGCATACTCTGTCGTTCATCGGAACGTACATACTGCCGAGTTCCGAATAAGAACCGTTATAATACCCTATACTCTTCATGTTTGCCTCCGATAGAATATAATATGATTTCGGAAAAAAATTAGAATATAACTTTTTCGACTATTCGGAAAAACAATATATGCTAAAAATAGGCTGTTTCGCTCAAAAATCGTTCATATAAGCCAAGCCGATTATCCCTTGATACAATTTACTTGCATACAACGGGAAAAAATCGTATAATAAATATAACAAATATACAAAAAACTTAAAGGAGATTTTTATGTCCGTACTTTTCATAGATGACGATTCTGAATTAAATTATAAAATAGCCGACGATTTAGGATTAAACCTTATCAAAATGCCTTACACTATTTGCGGAGAGGAACATTACTACGACCTCGGACGTAATTATAACGCAAAAGAATTCTTCGATACCGTAAGAGCCGGCAATATGCCCATTACGAGCGGTCTTAACGTAGAAACTTATAAAGAATACTTCGAACCCTACTTCAAGCAAGGCGAAGATATTTTGTACGTGAGCTTTTCTTCGCAGATGAGCAGTACGTTTACTTATATGGACATTGCCGTAAAAGAGCTTTCCGAACAATACCCCGACGCAAAATTCCGTCGTTTCGACACAAAAGGAATCAGCATGGCTACGGGAATTTGTTGCTATTATGCCGGGATAATGCACAAAGAAGGCAAATCCAACGACGAAATAATCGACTTTCTCGATAAGTTCTGTTTGCGAGTAAACGCGGTATTCTCTCCCAATAACCTTTTCCACCTCAAACGCGGCGGTAGAATTTCCGCAGTGGCGGCTACGGCGGGAACGATTTTGCAATTAAAACCCATAATAAGACTTAACGACGAAGGCAAACTCGTCAACACCGCGAAAGTTCAGGGAAGAAACAAGTCGGTAAATTACATTGCGGAAGACGTGATAAAACACGCGGAAGAAACCGATAAATATCCTATCGTTATTCTTAACGCCGATTGCCCGGAAGATTCCAAGAAGATAGAAAACAAACTTCGCGCGGCTTTCCCCGGTGTAGATATATGGCTCTACGACGTAGGACCTGTCATCGGAACTCACTGCGGTCCCGACACGATAGCCTGTTTTTACGTAGGAAAAGAACGTTACTTAAACTAATAAAAATTATTTATCGTCGTCGCCGTTATGACGATCGAACGGAACGTATCCGTCCTCGATTTCATGTGTATCGCACGTGAAATCGGGGTTTATTTCTATTGCGCGTTTTAACACGCCGTAACCGTATTTTACTCTCAATCCGTCAAGTTTATCGTTAAGACTGTCGTTTTTTTCATTGTATTCGTCAAATAAGGTAGTCTGAAAACCGTATTCCCCTTCCACGAGATTATACGTTCCGACGGTGATCATTCTCAAAGGATTATCTACGCCGAAGGCGTAATGCTTTTCCAATAAACTCATAGCGTAATCGGCTATTTCTTTGGCGTCGTCGGTCGGATTTATCAATTTCATCTGTCTTGACAAATAACATAACTTATTATCCCTTATTCCTACGGATATCCCCAATGCCGAAAGTCCGTATTTACGCAACCTGAAAGCCACTACTTCGCTTAAAGAATACATAAGGCTTTCCGCTTCGTTTTTGTTCGTTATATCCTTTTCGGTAGTGGAACCGTTGCTGATGCTTTCGGGTAAAGAGGTTTTATTCGCTTCGGATACCTCTTCATCGTCGATACCGTTCGCCATTTCGTGCAGTCTGAAACCGTTTTTACCGAACGTAATTCCTAATAGTTCTCGCGGAGCTGCCGCTACGTCGCCTATCGTAAACAGCCCCATCGATTCGAGCTTTTTTACCGACGATTTCCCTACGTAAAGCAATTCGCCTATCGGCAATCCCCAAATTTTATCCTTAAAATTGCTTTTGTCGATTACGGTTACGGCGTCGGGTTTTTTCATGTCGCTGCCGAGTTTGGCAAAAACTTTCGTAAAAGACACGCCTACGGAAACGGTAAGACCTATTTCCGATTTCATTCTGTTACGAATTTCGTCGGCTATCTTGTCGCCGCAACCGAAAAGTTTAACCGAGTCGGTAACGTCGAGCCAACATTCGTCCAAGCCGAAACTTTCTACTTTAGAAGTATACTGTTTATACAAAGCTATCGCTTTTTTCGATAAATAGGAATATTTTTGAAAATCGGGCGGGAGCGCGTACAAATTTTTTGCTTTTCTTTTGGCTTCGATTAAAGTATCCCCCGTCTTTATTCCCGCTTTTTTCGCTTTCTCGTTTTTGGCAAGCACGACGCCGTGTCGCTTTTCGGGATTTCCGCAAATAACGAGGTATTTATCCTTCAAATCGGGATTATATAATAAAGCGGCGGAAGCGTAAAAATTATTTATATCGACGTGTAAAATAACTCTTTCTTTCATAAAAGCGTGGAAAAAACCGTATCGGCAAGTTCTTTTTTGCCGAGATTATTCTTTATTATTACCGTAGGTATACCGTAGTCCGACCTGCATTTCTGTGCGGCTACTTTCGCCTTAGCTGTCGCCGTATCGACTCCGTCTCTTTTTTCGATTCTTCGTATCCGAACGCTTTCGTCCGCGTCAACGACCGCCACTCTGTCGAAAAGCGGTAAAAATTCGTCTTTAAGCAGCGGAATTTCCACGAAACAATCTTCGTCTTCACACCCGGCAAGCAAGACTTGTAACCTGTTAAATATTTGCGGATGAGCGTAGTCGTTAAGTTTTTCCCTCTCCGCTTTGTCGCCGAAAATTCGTTGAGAAAATAATTTTTTATCGAATTTATTGTCGGGAAAGGCATACGGAAAGAGCTTTTTAAGTCCGTCGAGATATTTTTTATCGGATAATAATTCCGCGTTGATTTTGTCGCAATCAAATACGGTTTTTCCGTTTCCCCGTAAAATATTTCCTACGAGACTTTTTCCGCTGCCTATCGTTCCCGTAATTGCGGTAATCATTATTTCGCCTCGTACCAATTCTTCCCCGAAGCCACGTTGACTATTAGCGGCACTCTCAATTCGACGACGTTTTCCATTGTCGATACGAGCAAACCCTTTACTTCATCTTCTTCCGCCTCGGGAACGTCGAGTATAAGTTCGTCGTGAACTTGTAAAATAAGTTTCGATTTAAGACCTTTTTTCTCCAATTCGCTTTTAACTTTCAGCATAGCGAGCTTAATTATATCGCTTGCGCTTCCCTGTAAAGGCATATTCATAGCCGCTCTTTCGCCGAAAGCTCTCACAGTGTACTGACTGGAAGTAAGTTCGGGAAAATATCTTATTCTGCCGAGCATAGTCCTCAGATAACCTTGTTCTTTCGCGACTTTAATATTCTCGTTCATATATTCTTTGACGGCGGGGTAAGTCGCAAAGTATTCTTCCATGAATTTTTTTGCCTGATAGTTGGTTACGTTTGCGTTTTTTGCCAAGCCGAAACTACTTATTCCGTAAATTATACCGAAATTAACGGCTTTTGCGGAAGAACGCATAGCGCTCGTCACTTCCTCGAACGGCACGCGGAAAATTTTACTTGCCGTCGTAGCGTGAATATCTTTACCTTCCTTGAATGCTTCGATTAAGTTGCTGTCCTGCGAAAAATGCGCAAGCAGCCTCAATTCAATCTGCGAATAATCCGCGCTGACCAGCACGCAACCGTCGCTCGGTACGAACATTCTGCGAATTTCACGCCCTTCGGCTCTTCTTACGGGAATATTTTGCAAATTCGGTTCGGTCGAGGAAAGTCTACCCGTTGCGGTAACGTTTTGTTTGAAACAAGTATGAACTTTGCCCGTGCTTTTGTTTATAAGCCCTCTCATTCCGTCTATATACGTCGATTTAAGTTTCGTAAGTTGTCTGTACCGCAACAAAACTTCGGCTATCGGATGCTCCAACTCTTCGAGAACCTCCGCATTTACCGAAAATCCGGTCTTATTTTTCTTTGAATGAGGCAAACCGAGCTTCTCGAATAATATCGACGCAAGCTGTTTGTTTGAATTGACGTTGAATTCTTCCCCCGCCAATTCGTAAATGCTTTTTACAAGTCCTTCGATTTCTTCGGTGTACATTGCGTCAAGTTCGTTAAGGATATTTATATCTATGCGAAAGCCTACTCTCTCCATATCGAAAAGGCACTTCACAAGGGGAAGTTCGAGTTCTCGATACAGCTTAGTCAATTCCAGCTTGTCCATCTTTTCGTCGAGTTCTGCGTCAAGCCTATGCATATTTGCCGCAACGGTATTCTCGGAATATCCGTACGCCGATAATAACTGCTTTACGTCTTTTAGGTTTCTGCCGGGCGAAAGCAAATATCCTTTCAAAGCTAAATCGCTGTACGGCGGATTAAGCTCGCACTTAAATTCGGACAACACGGTCATAATCTGTTTTGCGTCGTAAACTATTTTTTCAATGTTTCCTTCAAATACGGAACGCATGGCTTCCACTATCGTTTCTTCCGTAAGTCCCGTTCCGAATAAATCGTTTGTTATATTTACGACGTAGTTCTTTTTCCCGTCGGAAAAAGATATTTCGTTATCCCAACTTACGGCGATTTTTTCTCGTCCGCTTACTTCGTTTATAGCTTCTACAAGAGAAGTTTCATCGTTTATCTTAACTATTTCCGTCTCTATAAACTTGTCGGTAACTACCGTTTCTCCCTCTGAAACGTCGAATTTGAACCTGTCTATCAGCTTCTTAAAATCGAGCTTTTTCATCGCTTCGTACGCAATTTTCGGAAGCGGATACGAGAATTTTATATCATCTAAATTACAAATTAGGTCGATTTTCGTATCAATTGTTGCTAACTGCTTTGATAAATATACTAATTCTTTATTGTTTTCGAGCCTTTCTTTCAATTTTCCGACAATTGATTCGACGTTAGCGTAAATGTTATCGATATTGCCGAATTTTGTCAATAAATCGGTTGCCGTTTTTTGCCCCACTCCGGGCGCTCCGGGTATATTGTCGGAACTGTCGCCGGCAAGCCCCTTATACTCTATTATTTGTTCGGGCGTAAACCCTTCGAGTTCTTTCAACACGGCGGGCGTATATTTAATTACGTCGCTTACTCCGCGTTTCGTCAAGAACACGGTCGTGGTATCGTCTATGAGTTGAAGACTGTCTCTGTCTCCCGTCACTATTATCGTTTCGTCGTCGAATCTTTTAGCGAGCGTTCCTATAATATCGTCGGCTTCCGCACCCTCTTTGAAAAGAATTTTTATACCCATCTTTTCAAGCAGGTCTTTCAGTATCGGTATCTGCGCGGCAAGTTCTTCCGCCATAGGTTTTCTCGTCGCCTTATATCCGTCGTACATATAGTGTCTGAACGTCTTTGCTTTGCAGTCGAACACGGCGCATATATGCGTAGGTTTTTCTTCCGAAATAAGTTTTTGCAACATAGCCGTATATCCGTAAATTGCGTTAGTATACGTTCCGTCCACAAGTTTCAAAGGCGGAAGAGCATGAAAAGCTCTGTTGATAAGACTGTTCGAGTCTATAAGAATAATTTTGTTATTGTTCAAGTTGCATCTCCCCGAATTTTATCCAGTTCTTTTTACGCATAAACTCGCTCACTCCGAGACTTACGCCTGCGGGTATTACGAATAAGCAAAGTATTATCCCCAATACGTATTTCCATACCGCTATATCGTACGCTTGACAAGCGTCTATTACTCCGAATACTCCGACAAGCCCGCTGGTTCCCATTCCGCCGCCTGCCGCGGTGCAACGCATATCGAGAAGCACGGCTACGAGTCCGCTTATCACGCTGGCGATTATTTCCGGTACCATAATAAGCGGATGCTTCATTATGTTAGGGATTTGCAACATGCTCGTACCCAAACCTTGCGAAATAAGTCCGCTCCATTTATTTTCGCGAAAACTCGACACGGCAAAACCTATCATGTGCGCGGCGCAACCTGCGACAGCGGCTCCGCCGGCTATCGCGAACACTTCGGGGTTTGCGTTTGCCGTGTTCGACGTGGCTATCGCCACCCAAATTGCCGCGGAAGACGTGGGCATCGTCAAAAGTATCCCCATTACGACGGCAATAAATATACCTACTAAGACTTTCGCCGCCGTACCGGCTTCTATCGTGATGACCATAAGTTTTGCCAACAAGTCGATAAGTTTTATAAACGGCCAAGCAAGATAAATTCCGCCCATGGCGAGTATCGTCATTCCAAGAGGAATAAAGATTATATCGAATTTCGTCTTTCCGGCATAAAGCGACGCTATCTCTATCGTAAACAAAGCTACGACGTAAGCTCCTATCGGATTCCCGGGTAAACCCTTTGTAAACACGACGTTGAAATATTCTCCCGTCATTGTTCCTTCGATAAAGTTAAGGGCGTACGCTCCGATAAATCCCGTCACGGCGGCGGCGAAAATGACGAGCGGTTTCGAGTTCAGTTTGTACGCTATACCCACGCCTATTCCTGCTCCCATCAGAATTTTAGCCACGGTGCCGAATCCGTTTACAAGTTTTCCGAAGGCGTTATTCCCTATCCAGCCGCCGACCATGCAGACAATCGTACCCGCAATAAGAGTACAAAATAACCCGGACGCCATTCCCGAAAATGCGTCGATAAACCACCTTTTACAAAGGCTTTTTACACCGTTAAAAAACTTTTCCTTAGTCATCTTGTTCCTTTAACTCCTTGTTACATCTAAAAATAATTTGTCTTTTTTTGCTTTTTCTCGCAAAATAATTCTTTTTAACCGCCCTTTTATTATTTCTACGTTTTCCGCCCTTTCTTTCAGAGCGTGTAAAAATTCTTCCGGTTTATAGATATAAAACTTTTCTATTCCGCACAAGTAAGCGTACTCTTCGAGAAAAGTTACTATAGCGTCGTCGGTTTCGCAATCAGGATACAGCTCGGCGATTTCTTTAAGCACTTCTTCTTTCGACATACCGCTTTTTTCGAGACCTGCGCAAAAAAAGCCTATCAGGTCTTCCACCGAACTATCTATATAATATCTTTTACCCGCATAATCTTTCAAAAAACGTAATGCGTCGTAGTACCCTAATTTGATATTGCGGTTCATCATTTTCGCCGACATTTGCATCGTCCTGCCCAAGTCTTCCGACGGGCAAATAAAACTTACGTCGACCGACGGCATAACGGGGGTTATGTAAGGCATTTTGCTCATCGTTCTTATCGCTATCACCTTATCGTAACCTTTCTCGGATAAAAGCGAAATGGGCATATTGTTGTATACGCCGCCGTCTATAAAAAACTTACCGTCCAATCTTTTTAATCTGAACGCCGGATAATATGCGCTCGCCAAAAGATAATTGTGCAGCTTCCCGTACGGAATATCTTCCAAAAACAATTCGACGGGTTCTCTGTCGGAAAGAGAATAGGTCACCAGCCCCAAATCCATTTTCGATAATCGAACTTTTTCTTCCGATATGTGCAACTTCAAAAATTCCAAAAACTTTTCTGTCGGAATTCCCAAGTTCTTGATTATTTTTAAGACTTGCTTTGTCCAATATGCGACGGTATCGCGATTTAATTCTTTATTATAAAGTTTTTCAACCTCTATATCGTCGAAATCGGTGAACATACTCGGAGCAATATGAGTCCACGTCTCCATCAAAGACTCGTAACAACCGTCCTGAACCACCAAAGCCGCGTTTATTGCGCCGATGCTCGTTCCGACGGCTCCGTCGAACGCATAGCCGTTGTCGTAGAGGGCTTTAATCGCGCCGCAATGAAAAGCTCCTTTTGCACCGCCGCCCTCTAATACCAAACCGGTTTTCATACTATTTAGCGATTATACGGAATTCAAACGAATAATCGCCCCTCGGTATCTTATACTGCGGTTTCAACGTAGCGATAGCGGGAGTATCTCCGCCTACGCCTCTCTGCTTGCCGTCGACGTATACCGTATAATAATCGTTCTTCTTTCCGATAAGCTCGTGTAAATGTTGCGCTTTTTCAAGGTCTTCCATAGAGTATTCCTGAACGCTGAACTCAAACGGCGCGCCGTTTGCCAAGATAATGACTCCTTCGTTATCGTTACCTAAATTAAGGAACCTTGCGTCGGTATGGTTGCCGTTTTCCTGCGGATAAAGATATTCGTGATTAAAATCGGACGCTACGCCGCAATATCTCTTCAACACGGCTGCGTCTTTTCTGTCGCAATGGTTTTCATGGGCGCCGCGGGCATAGAAATCTACCGCCTTCACTTCTTCGCGTAAAGCAAAGCTGAATCCGTAACGAATAAGTTCGGTCTTCGCATGTAACTTCATCTTGACGTTTATCGCTTCCTTGCCTATTGCGTATTCGGTGGTAAAACCGCTGACGTAAGCCATCTTCCAAAGTACGCTTATAGTTACTATTCCGTCGTTTTCGGTGATTTTAATATTTTTAGGACGCATCTTCTTTTGCGCGTTGTTAAATTTGTACACTCCCATTATGGTCTTGACTATATCGAGATTAACTTGAGCCCAACGGTCGTTATCGATAGTCGGACGACAGAAATTCGGTAGTAACGGTTTGCGAAGTTTTTCGGAGCCGTTCACGGATATACTGGTTATCGCTCCCGTGGCTTTTTCCATAATTACTTGCATATCTCCGCTGTTTACCGTGATTTCCCATTCGTTTTCGGTATAAGTAGCCGCGCCTTTAAGCTCTGCAAGTTTGAAATCGGTCGGCTTGACAAGGAACTGTTCGTATGCGACGA
>CACXFJ010000033.1 GCA_902766965.1 uncultured Eubacteriales bacterium
AAAGAAAGCCGTTATTTTCGTGCCGGGACTTCTTGCGAGCGGTCTTATTAACGAAGAAAAAGGCAAGCCCGTGTGGGATCCTTTCGTGTCGGAATGGAACCTTATGGATATGTTCGACGAAAGCACTATGATGTCGATGATAGGAGATTTCGCCGTCGCCGCGGTGTCGGAAAACATGCTCGGAGACATTTTAAGCAATTCGCCCGACAGTATTTTTAATCAGATAGCGATGGACGAAAACGGCGTACCCGTAAACAAACACGTCGTCCCCGCCGATTTCGACACCTGCGAAACGGGGCAGAAATACGGCGCGCTCCGTTCTTTCCAAAGAGCCTACGAAGCCGTCAACGCCCGCTACAAAAATTCCGGAGCGGATATAAGAATATACAATTACGACTGGAGAATAGATAACAGAATAAATTCCGCTAATCTCGAAAAGTTCATTAACGAAAAAGGTTACGACAAAGTAATCCTTATCGGTCACAGTATGGGCAACGTGGTCATCGCAAATTACCTTGCGAGGAACGAAGAAAACCGCAATAAAACCATAGCTCACCTGTCTTACGCCGGACCTATGTACGGTTCTCTGAACGCTCTTACCACGTTGGAAAACTTCGAAGGTATGGCGCAGATGCTTTACGATATGACGGATAAGATACCTTTAATAGGAAGCGGATTAAGAAGCGAAATCGACCGCGTGTTCGCCGAACAGTTCACTCCGCTCGGAATGCATTTGCCCACGATAGCGCAGCTTTTGCCTTCGCCCGAAATGTTCGACACTCCCTATTGCGACGGGGATAAGAGTTTTCTTTATATAGACGGTCGTCCCGTAAAGACGAGGGAAGAACTGCTGTCTTTTTACAAGACCCGTAAGTGGTCGTATACCGACGACGGCTCGAAAGTAAAGTGTTTCGTCGACGACTTGGGCGAATATTGGGATAGTTTTTACGTCGATACCGAAAATGGCAAAGTACACGCTTCCGCCTTAGTGCCGACTTACTATTTCGCGGGAGTGGGGACGGAAACCACGGTAGCCGTGTATATCGAAAACGACGAATACGCAAGGAGCGAAAGCGATATGCAAGGAGACGGAACGGTGCCTTATTACAGCGCGACTTTCAACAATACGGACAAGGTGTTTTCCGAAGCCGAAAATAAGTCCGACAGCCGCTATATAGTGAGCGTACCCGTAAAGAGCCACTTCGAATGCGGGTGCGATTTCAAAAACGAAACCGAAAGAGAAACTTTCGCTTATCTCGACGAAGCGATGAACGTAGATATTGCGGAGTTTTTCAAAAATCTGTTCGCATAATAACATTATTATGCGTTGACAACGGCACGGTTTTGTGATAGATTTTGTTCGCGTTTAACTCTTGCACGATTGCCGTAAAACGCAAAATCCTTTGCGAGGAGAAAGGTTATGAAAAAAGAAAACGAGCGACGCGTGACCGCGCCCACGAGAAAAAATTACGACGCGTTGACGAAGGCGTTGACCTCGCTTATGTCGGAACGGAATTACGGAGATATATCCGTAGTTGAAATTTGCGAAAAAGCGAAAGTTCAGAGAGTAACTTTTTATAACTATTTCGAGGATAAAGACGACCTTTTGAGATTTTGCGTAAAAGAGCTTATGGGGGCTTTTTCGGAGAGAGTGAAAATAGAAAAAGCAGTCACCGACGCGGATATAGACAAGCTGACGAGACTTACTATATGCTTTATAGAAAAGAACCGCGCCATAGTGGAAAATCTATTTAACGAAAAGGACGGAAAGGGCGTATTTATTATTCAAAGAATAATATCCGGTTATTTTTCCGATAAGGCGGCTGCCGACGACGCCGTGCCTATCCCCGCGGGGTTGTACGGGGAGTACTGTTCCGCAAGCATAGTTTTCGCAATTAAATGGTGGCTCGACGAAGGTAAAAATTATACCGAAGAGCAGATGGTAAGCTATGTAAAACTACTCATAAACGCCGAAAGATTTATTGAAAAAAGCTATTAAAAAACGACGCTTTTCATTAAAAACGGAGAACGGATTTTTGTGACGAAATCCGTTTTTTTATATGATTTTTTCGAGAAGAAAAGGCTGTGTGGTTTCGACAAATCTTTTCCGCAAAATTTAATATATTATTTATATAATAGTTTTTGAAAATTACAGTTGACCTGGGTTCGTTGCGTAATGTATAATAGAACAGGTAAATTATGGCAGAAAGGCAGGTACTTAAACTTAAAGCGAGAGCGAAACTGAACCTTTTTCTCGGAGTCACCGGGAAGGTCGGCGAAAAACATTCTCTCGATACCCTGATAGTGCCCGTAGAGCTTTACGACGACGTGTATATGGAAAAAGCCGACGGAGTCGAGATAAGTTACGACGGGAAACCGAGTCCGTACGAAACGGATACGGTAAAAAAAGCCGTTAATTTACTTAAAGAACGATATTTCGACGGCGGAGTGAGAATAAACGTAATAAAACGCATACCCGAAAGGGCGGGCGTGGGCGGTTCTTCTGCAGACGCGGCGGCGGTGGTCAGAGGGTTGGAAAAACTCTACGGCTTCACGGCGGACGCGGCGGTTATTGCCGAGATAGGGAGCGACGTGTATCCTATGTATCTCGATTGCCCCTGCCGCCTTAAAGGGGTAGGAAAGGAAGTCGAAAAAGTTGCTATCCCCGACGGAATGAAGTTCGTTCTCGTCGAAACGGGAAAAGGGGTAAGCACTAAACTCTGTTTCGACCTTTACGACTCGGTGGGAGGAGAAAATCCCGACGGCGACGAAATTATGAAAAAGTTATCGGCAAGAGAATATTTTACGCCGATAAACGCTCTTTACGACGGAGCGGTGAAGTCGGTTCCCGAAATCAAGGACGCGTCGGACGTGTTGAGTAAGGCGGGGTTCCGTTGCGGAATGACGGGCAGCGGAAGCGGAACGTTCGGGTACGAATACGACGAGAAAGTCTTTGAAGAAAAACTGTCGGCTCTTAAAAAGTCGGTAGGAAAAAAATATAGGATAACAACCTTTTAAGGAGAGGATATGACCAAGAACACTTATGATTATCCCGTGTACTTGTTCAACGAAGGTACCAACTTCGAATCGTACAAGTTTTTTGCGGTGACACCCGTGCATAAGGATAAGAAACGTATGTGGCGATTCAGAGTCTGGGCGCCCAACGCGGAAAGCGTGAGCGTAGTGGGCGATTTCAACGGCTGGAACCGCGACGCCAACCCTATGGTAAAGCTCGGAACGACGGGTATTTGGGAAGGTTACGTCAAAGGAATTAAGCGGTACAACAACTACAAGTATTCCATTCAGGGCGTGGACCACGTAATAAGACTGAAAGCCGATCCGTACGCCACGCACAGCGAAACCGCTCCTGCTACCGCGTCGAAAATTTACGACATATACGGCTACGCCTGGGGCGACTCGGAATACCTTGCGGCAAGAAAGGGGCGTAACAGTTACGAACTTCCTATGAACATTTACGAAGTTCACGCAGGTTCGTGGAAAATTAACGCCGACGGCAATTTTTATTCCTATCGTCAGTTGGCAGACGAATTAGTACCCTATGTCAAGGATATGGGGTACACGCATATAGAACTTCTTCCCGTGACCGAACATCCTTTCGACGGCAGTTGGGGGTATCAGGTGACGGGACTTTTCGCGCCCACTTCCCGCTACGGTACGCCGCACGATTTTATGTATTTCGTCGACAAGTGCCACAAGGAAGGAATAGGGGTAATTATGGATTTCGTATTGAGCCACTTCCCGAAAGACGAATTCGGACTTTACGAATTCGACGGAACCTGTCAATACGAATACGAAGATATTTACAAGCAGGAACATAAGAGTTGGGGTACGAGAGTATTCGACTACAACAAGCCGCAGGTAAGAAGTTATCTTATAAGCGCGGTCGATTTCTGGTTTACCAACTACCACGTAGACGGTATGCGGTTGGACGCGGTGGCAAGTATGCTTTACCTTAACTACGACCGCCGCAACGGAGAATGGCGTCCCAACGAAAAGGGAGGAGAATTCAATCTCGAAGCCATTTACTTTTTGCAGACGCTTAACCAAACCATATTGACCCGTCACCCCGACGTAATGATGATAGCGGAAGAATCGACGGCTTTTCCGATGGTCACGATGCCTCCGAAGATAGGCGGACTCGGATTTAATTACAAATGGAATATGGGTTGGATGAACGACACTCTCGACTACATAAAGACCGACCCGCTTTTCCGAAAAGGTAATCACGACAAACTGACGTTCTCGTTGACTTACGCGTTCAGCGAAAACTATATTCTGCCGTTTTCTCACGACGAAGTGGTACACGGCAAGTGCAGTCTTATAGGTAAGATTCCCGGGTCGTACGAAGAAAAGTTCGGCGGGTTGAAGACTTTACTTTCCTATCAGATGGCGTTCCCCGGGAAAAAGCTCAACTTTATGGGCAACGAATTCGGGCAGTTTATCGAATGGGATTACAAAAAGAGCCTCGACTGGTTCTTATTAGACTACGACAGCCATACCCTTATCCGTTCTTACATAAGGGATATGAACAGAATGTATCTCGACAACAAACCTATGTACGAACTCGACTGCTCCTACGACGGGTTCAAGTGGGTAGTCGTAGACGACAGAAGTCAGAACGTGATAGCCTTTACCCGTTACGACAAGAAAGGCGACGGAATAACGGTAATTATAAACTTCTCGCCGGTAAAGAGAAGCGATTATCGCATAGGCGTGGACAGACAGGGCGTATATACCGAAATACTCAATTCCGAAAGCGTAAAGTACGGCGGCAAAGTCGAGTGCGGAAAAGAATACGTCACGATAGACGAAGCCCGTCACGGAAAAGAACAGTCTATATCTCTGGAAGCGGAGGGCAATTCGGCTATATTCATTAAGTGGACAAAACCTCTCGACGAGAGTCAAATAAAACGCATTAAAAAAACAAACGACACGATGAAGGGAGAAGAGATTCCCGCAACAACCCGCAAGGGAAGAACAAAATAAGGAGAGAATCAAATGTTAAGTACAAAGAAAGAATGTGTGGCAATGTTGCTTGCAGGCGGACAAGGTACCCGTTTGGGCGTGCTTACTCAGGACGTAGCCAAACCTGCCGTTCCGTTCGGCGGAAAGTACAGAATAATCGACTTTCCCATATCGAACACGATAAACTCCGGTATCGACACGATAGGCGTGCTTACGCAGTATCAGCCGTTCGAACTTAATCAGTATATCGGCAACGGTCAACCGTGGGATTTGGACAGACTGAACGGAGGCGCCTTCGTTTTGCCCCCTTATCAGAAAGGCAAATCGGGCGAGTGGTACAAAGGCACCGCGAACGCTATCTATCAGAACATTAACTTTATCGACAGATACAATCCCGAATACGTCCTTATATTAAGCGGCGACCATATCTACAAGATGGATTACTCCGAAATGCTCGACGCGCACGTGAAAAACAACGCAGACTGCACCATAGCGGTACTTAACGTCAGCATAGAAGAAGCGAGCCGTTTCGGTATAATGAACACCAACGAAAATAACGAAATTTACGAGTTCGAAGAAAAACCGAAACACCCGAAGTCAACTAAGGCGAGCATGGGTATTTATATCTTCACCTGGAGCAAATTAAGAGATTATCTCATAAGAGACGAAGAAAACAAGGACAGCAGCAACGACTTCGGCAAGAATATTATTCCTATGATGCTCAAAGACGGACAAAAGCTTTTCGCTTACGAATTTTCGGGATACTGGAAAGACGTAGGCACCATAAGCTCTTTATGGGAAGCGAATATGGACGTTCTGTACCCCGAAAAAAGCGGACTTACCTTGAACGACCGTAAGTGGAAAATCTACGCGAGAAACACCGCCGAACCCCCTCACTATATCGGCGAAAACGCCGTAATAAGCAATTCGATAGTCAGCGAAGGCTGTAACATCGACGGGAAAGTAACTAATTCGGTAATCTATCACGGTTCTACGGTGGAACGGGGCGCGGAAATAAAGGACAGCATAATAATGCCCGGTACGAAAGTGGGAGCAAATTCCCGTATATGCCACGCGATAGTCGGTTGGAACGCAACTATCGGAGAAAACTGCGTAATAGGCGCGCCGCAAAAAGCTCCCGTCGGCGGAGAGTGGAAGATAGCGGTGGTTGCGCCCGAACTCGAACTCGAACGCAACAGCGTAGTCAAAGAAGGAGAAATGAAGGGAGGTAACAAATAATGAACAATATGATGAGCGTCCTTTTCGCAGCGGGCAACGAAGCGAAATTAAACGAACTTACTTTACACAGAACCACGGCTTCTCTTCCTTTCGGCGGAAGATACCGCCTTATCGACTTCACTTTAAGTAATCTCGTCAACTCGGGAATAACGCAGATAGGTATAGTCACGAGAAGCAATTATCAGTCCCTTATGGACCATATCCGTCAGGGCAGAGACTGGGACCTTAACCGTAAAAACGGCGGTATAAGCGTTTTTCCGCCCTTCGTGTACAACTCTTCGAGAGAAGTATACAAGGGAAAAATCGAAGCTATCTATTCTATCCTTAACTTCCTTAACAAATCGAAGGAAGATTACGTCGTTATCAGCAACTGTAACGTCGCCGCAAACATCGACTTCGAAGAAATTTTCGATAAGCACGTCGAACGTAACGCCGCCGTCACCGTCGTGTGCCATAAGGGATACACCACCACTTCTCCGAGAGTCGTGATAGAATGCGGAGAGGACGAGAAGATAACGGACATTTACGAGACCGAATACGTCGGCAACGAAGAAAAACTCATCTCGCTCAACACTTACCTTATTAAGAAAGACCTGTTAATCGAGTTGGTTCAGAAAGCCTACGCGAGAGGCTTCGTCGATTTTGAAAAGGATATCCTGTTCAAACTCGTCGGCGAAGGAAACGTTTACGCGTACGAACTTACTCAATACGCCGCGATAGTGGACGACGTGAAGACATATTACGGAGAGAGTATGAATCTTCTCAACTTCGAGACGAGAGAAGCCTTGTTCGGACAACCGGGAAAGATTTATACCAAGGTAAAGGACAGCGTTCCTACCATATATAAAGAAGGGGCTAAGGTAAGTAATTCTCTTCTCGCAGACGGCTGCGTTATAAACGGCACCGTCGAAAACAGTATTCTTTTCCGTAACGTAAAGATAGAAGAAGGGGCGATAGTCAAAAATTCCATCGTTATGGAAAACGGCGTCGTCGGCAAGAATTCCAAACTGTCTTACGCCATCACCGATAAGGACGTGACGATAAGCGACGACAGAGACATATCTGGACTTATAACCTATCCCATAGTTATAGTAAAGGGTAAGAGAGTTTAATAAAAACACAAGTCACAGACAAATATACACAAGTACCATTCAGGAGGTCAATATGAAAATATTATTTGCGACCAGCGAAGCGGGTCCGTTCATGAGAACGGGCGGTTTGGGGGACGTAGGGCAGGCTCTGCCTTTGGCTCTTACGAAAGAAAAACAGGACGTGAGAGTAATTATGCCCCTTTACGACGGTATCAAGGATATTTACCGTCAGACTATGCAATTTTTGGGTTCGAAGGTGGTTACGCTCGGCTGGCGTCAGCAGTACGCGGGCGTATTCTTCTACGAATACGAAGGAGTCAAGTATTACTTCATCGACAACGAATACTATTTCAAACGTTTCGGTATCTACGGTCACTACGACGACGGCGAAAGATTTTCTTTCTTTTCGAGAGCGGTTTTAGACGTGTTGACCCTTATCGACTTCACGCCCGACGTAATTCATTGCAACGACTGGCAGACCGGACTTATTCCCGTGTATCTCGACGCTTTCTACAGAGGCGACGAGCGTTACGCCAATATCCGTACCGTAATGACTATTCACAATATAGAATTTCAGGGAGAAATGGACAAGAGTTGCATTTCCGAAGTGTTCGGTATCCCCGCTTCGCACGCAAGCATCGTCGAATATAACAATAACGCGAACATGCTTAAAGCCGGTATAGAAGCGAGCCACGCCGTCACTACGGTAAGCCGCACTTACGCGGAAGAAATTCTTAATCCGTACTTTGCTTACGGTCTGGAAGACATTCTCGCAAAACGCCGCTACAAAATAAGGGGAATACTCAACGGTATCGACACCGACGTATATAACCCGGCGAAAGACAGCGCGCTTTTCGCTAAATACACCTTAAAGACGGTAGCGAAAAAAGCCGCCGACAAAAAAGGTTTGCAGGAACTCGTAAACCTGCCCGTTTCCGCCGACAAACCCCTTATAGGTATGGTAACGAGACTTACCAATCAGAAAGGTATGGACCTTGTGATGGAAGTCATAGAAGAAATCCTTTCCATGGACTTACAAATGGTAATTCTCGGTACGGGCGACTGGAAGTACGAAACCGCTCTTAACGAACTTTCGAGAAGATACGGAAATAAACTTGCCGTAATTATAAACTTTTCCAAAGACATCGCGAGCAAGATTTACGCAGGCAGCGATATGTTCCTTATGCCGAGCAAATTCGAGCCGTGCGGATTAAGTCAACTTATCGCGATGCGTTACGGTTCGGTACCCATAGTCCGCGAAACGGGAGGCTTAAAGGACACCGTACCGGCGTTCAACCCCGTTACCCGCGAAGGCAGAGGATTTACTTTCAAGACCTACAACGCCTACGATATGCTCGACGCTATAAGGAGAGCGGTAGGCACCTATTACAACAAGGAAGAGTGGGCGTCGATAGTAAGCAACGATATGAGCGGAGATTACAGCTGGAAAGCGTCCGCAAAAGAGTACGTAAAACTTTATAACGAAATCACGAAATAACGAAATATTCCCCGATAGCGGTTTATCGGGGAATAGTATTGTAAAAGTGCGGAAAAAGCTATTTACGTAGACACTTTTTTCAACGAAAAATTATAATATTATACATAGGAGAAATAAATAGTTATATGATAAATATTGCTAAAAAAGAATTGGAACAGCTTATAGAACTCAAACTCGCAAAAATGTTCGGCGTGAAGAAAGAAGACGCGAGCGAACAAATTATGTACAGAGCTTTGTGTCTCGTAGTCAAAGACTTACTCACGCAGGAAAGAGTCGAATTTAAGAAAAAAGTCCGCAAGACGGGAACGAAACAAATCTATTATATGTCGATGGAATTCCTCCTCGGCAGGTCGTTAAGGAACCATTTATATAACAGCGGAATACTCGACGTCGCAACCAAAGCCGTCAAAGAAATGGGCTTCGATATAAATCGTCTTATGGAGATAGAACCCGACGCAGGCTTAGGAAACGGCGGTTTGGGTCGTCTTGCCGCGGCGTATATGGACAGCCTTACCGCATGCGGATACGCGGCGGGCGGTTTTTCGATAAGATACGACTACGGTATTTTCAAGCAGAGAATAGTGGACGGCTGGCAGATGGAACTTCCCGACGACTGGTTGAACAACGGCGACGTATGGCTTAATCCGAGAGAAGAAGACACCTTCGAAGTTAAGTTCGGCGGAACGCTGGAAGAAAACTGGGTGGACGGAAAACTTAAAGTGGAACAAAAGAACGCGACTACGATAGTAGCCGTTCCGTACGATATGAACGTAAGCGGATACGGCAGCGACGCTATCAACACTCTTCGTCTTTGGTCGGCGCGCGCTCCGATGGGATTCGATATGAACCTCTTTTCGAGAGGGGAATACGTCAAGAGCATAGAAGCCAAAGCCATGGCGGAAGCTATAAGCAAAGTTCTTTACCCGGCGGACAACCATTACGAAGGAAAATCGTTAAGATTAAAACAGCAATACTTTTTCGTCAGCGCGTCTATTCAGAGCATATTGAAAAAGCACCTTAAATACAACGAAAGTCTCGATAATCTTCCCGAAAAGGTGGCTATCCACATCAACGACACACACCCGACTCTCTGCATACCGGAACTTATGAGAATACTTCTCGACGATTACGGATACGGCTGGGACGACGCGTGGAAGATCATTACCGAAACGGTATCTTACACCAACCACACCGTCATGCAGGAAGCGTTGGAGACCTGGCCGCAGGACTTGTTCAAGACCTTATTGCCGCGTATCTTCCAGATAGTGAACGAAATAAATCAGCGTTTCTGCGCGGAATTATGGAAAGTTTATCCCAATCAATGGGATAAAATCGCCGCCAACGCGATAGTGAGCGACGGAGTAATCAGAATGGCTAACCTCTGCCTTGCGGCAAGCCACACCATTAACGGCGTCAGCGTACTGCACAGCAATATTCTTAAAGACACCGTTTTCGCGGACTACTACAAAGTAGCCCCCGAAAAGTTCACTAACGTAACCAACGGTATCACTCACAGAAGATGGGTGGCGGAGGCCAATCCGCTCCTTGCCGACTTCATCACCGACAAGATAGGCGACGGCTGGATTAAGGACGCGTCGCAACTTGAAAAACTTTTGCCTCTGCAAAACAACCGCAACGTAGCGGAAGAGTTGGCGAAAATAAAGAGAGCGAACAAGGTTCGTCTTGCCGAATATATAAAGAAAGCAAACGGTATATCGGTAGACCCCGACAGTATTTTCGACGTACAGGTAAAGAGACTACACGAATACAAGCGTCAACTTCTTAACGCTCTGCACATTCTCGACCTATATTATCGTCTTAAAGATAATCCTAATCTCGACATCGTACCGAGAACCTTTATTTTCGGAGCGAAAGCGGCGTCAAGCTACTATATGGCGAAACAGATTATCCGTCTTATCTGCGTAATGGCGGACGTCATCAACAACGATAAGGACATCAAGGGCAAAATAAAGATAGTTTTCCTCGAAAATTACAGAGTGTCCTTAGCCGAAATAATAATGCCCGCAAGCGAAGTCAGCGAACAAATATCGATAGCCGGTAAAGAAGCGAGCGGCACGGGCAATATGAAGTTTATGATAAACGGCGCGGTGACGATGGGAACCATGGACGGAGCCAACGTGGAAATTCACGAGAGAGTGGGCGACGAAAACATCTTTATTTTCGGACTTCTCGCCGACGAAGTGGCTAAACTTTATAAAGAAGGATATCACCCCACCACTTATTATACGAGCGACAAGAGAATAAAGAGAATAATAGACAATATGCGTTCCGGTATCGGCGGAGTAATGTTCGGCGAAATAGCCGATTCTCTCACGATAGGAAGAGGTTCGCAAGCCGACCCGTATATGTGTCTTGCCGACTTCTCGTCCTACTGCGACGCGCAGGAAAGACTTAACGCGGCTTACCTCGACAAAAACCGTTGGGGCAGAATGAGCCTCGTCAATATAGCAAAGGCAGGTTTCTTTGCGGCAGACAGAAGCGTGGAGGAATATGCTACCCGTATTTGGAACCTCACAAGAGTATAGCGGACCGCTTCTGTTCGATTCGAGAAGTATAAGATACAAATCGCCGTTCGGCGGGATAAGCACCCGTCGGACGGTTCATATACTTTTTCCCGTGGCGGCTTATCTTAATTCGGTAAGCGTAGCTCTCTTTTTACGGCGTAACGACCATACGACGAAGTACCCTTTAAGCCGCGTGGATAAGACCCACGGCTACGTCAATTACGAGACGGAGTTTACGGTAGAAAGAGCGGGGACGTACTATTACAGGTTCGAGATTTATCACGAAGACGGCGGCGTAAGCTACGTCGGCAACGACGGCAACGGCAAAGCGATAATCGGAGAATGGCTACCCGAATGGCAACTTTCGGTATACCAAAACAGCTATTCCACCCCAGATAGTTTCAAGGGCGGAGTAGTGTATCATATTTTCTGCGATAGATTTTTCCACGCGGGAGAAGATAAAAAACCGCGTTACGGCGTGACTAAGGCGTGGGACGAAGAAGTTACTATCGAGGACGCGGACGGAGTGTTCAGAGCCAACGATTTTTACGGCGGCGATTTCAAGGGGATTATTGAAAAACTCGATTATCTTTACGAACTCGGAGTGACCGATATTTATCTTTCGCCGATATTCGAAAGTTCGTCAAATCATCGTTACGACACCGGCGACTATATGAAAGTAGACGGACTTTTGGGGAGCGAAAAGGACTTCGAAGAGCTTATAAAAAAAGCCGACGAAAAGGGTATCGGAATTATTCTCGACGGCGTGTTCAATCACACGGGAGCCGACAGCATATACTTTAACAAGTTCGGTCATTACGACGGCGTGGGGGCGTATCAGTCCAAGTCGAGTCCGTATTACGACTGGTATACTTTTTACGACTATCCCGACGATTACAACTGTTGGTGGGGTTGCACGGTAGTGCCTACCGTCGCTCGCGACGCGAAAGATTTTCACGAGTTTATAGCGGGTGAAGAGGGCGTGATAAAGAAGTGGACGGACAAGGGCGTCAAAGGCTGGCGACTGGACGTCGTGGACGAACTGTCGGAGACTTTCGTCAAAGAGATACGACGCAGAATAAAAAAATGCAATCCGGACGTTACCGTCATAGGAGAAGTCTGGGAAGACGCAAGCACTAAATACAGTTACGGCGAAGAAAGAGAGTATTTCAGGGGCGAGGACCTCGACGGAGTGATGAATTACGTCTTTAAGAAATCTATTCTTAAATTTCTTACCGGCGGAAGCGGAGAGGATTTTGCTTCGGAAACGATGCAGATTATCGAAAACTATCCCAAACAGTCTTTGGATACCTGTCTTACGCTTATCGACAGTCACGACACCGTGAGAGCCATAAACTATCTTTCGGGAGCGAACGGCGGAGAAACGAAAAAAGAACGCCTCGATTACAGGTTAAGTCCCGAAGAGTACGAAAAAGGGAAAAAACTTCTTATGCTCGCCTCGGCGTTGCAGTTTTTCCTGCCCGGAGTACCGAGCGTTTATTACGGCGACGAGATAGGTATGCAGGGCTTCGAAGACCCGATAAATCGCCGCCCTTTCGACTGGAACAATATCGACGGCGATATACTCAATCATTATCGCAGTCTCGGCAAATACAGACGGGAACACAGAGAAAAGTTCGTTTTGCCTGCTACGGTTTGCGGACGGGGCGGAAAAGTAATCGTAAAGAGAGAGGGGCTTACCCTTTACGTCGACCGCGACGAAAACAAGTTTTTAGTGGCGTTTCAATAAAGTTTTGTCGGCAACGGCGAGGAGAAATAAATGGATTTTACCGTAAAATGTAACAAAAAAGATTATTTTAAGTGCAGTATGTACTATATGCGTCGATATTTCGGATTGCGCGAGTGCATACTTTTGGCGATTTTGCTTACGGCGGGAATACTGTTGCAAGTGTTTGCCGATATGACGCTCGTGCTGATATTTTTCGGCGTGACGATGTTAGTGGTTCTCGTCACGGCGGTTTTGTTCGTGTGGACGTCGGTATCGGGATATAAGCTGGAGCTTGAAAAGCAAGGCATAGCCTACCATAAAATCCACTTCGACGAAGATTCTCTTACAGCCGTTTACTTAAACGCCGGCGGAGAACAAATAGCGACGGAAAAGTTCGATTATTCTCAAATAGAAGCCGTCGTGATAAGAAAAAAATTTATTTATATTTACGCGGGAGTGGCGATTTTCTACTACTTGAAAAAAGAAGAAATAGGGGAAGAAAAATTAACCGATTTAGCCGCCTATTTAAGAACCAACGTGCCGAAAGAAAAGTTCAAATTCAAGACCGTTAAGCGTATTTACCCGAAAAAGAAGAAAATATCCATAGAAGGAAACGACAACGAAAACGATAACGAAAACTAAAACAAATATGGAAAAAACAATAAAACGTCGCCGGAACAAGGCGGCGTTTTTTATTGTGTTTTTATAAAAAGCGACAAAAAAACAATATCGTAAAAACGGCAAAAATGCGGTTTACGGTCGATTTTTCGCGAGCGTACGTTGCGGGCGAACGCGTATATATAATATATAATATTTATTTTCACTCTTGCAATCGGGCGGCAAGTATGATATATTTATAATAACTGTAATCGTTTACAGTTTCTTAAGTTGAAATGTGGAGGTTTCACCAAATGAACAAGATGAGATTATCTGGTGCGAAAATCGGATTTATCGTCCTTATCGCGTTGATAAGCGTATTTTCCGTCATCGCATTGACCGCTTGCAACAAGAACTTGGACGTAGCGGAGCTTTCCGTCGTCGAAGACACCGTGCCATCGGTTGCGATAGCCGGAGAGTTTAAGGTTTCGGACGTCAAACTTATCGTCACTTCATCCGACGGTACCACTTCCGAAATCGCCGCTTCTTCGTCGATGCTTACCACCGAAGGGAAGGCGGCTCTTTCCACGGTCGGACAGCAGAACGTAACCCTTTTCTATCAAGGCAAAACGGTAGTAATATCCGTCCTCATAGTGGAAGAGGGCACGGAGACCGTCACCGTCAAGTTCCTTAACGCGGACGGCTCGTCTCTCGGCAAAAGGACGGTAGTCAAGGGCGACGTCATAGCCAACGCCCCCACGCCTTCCGCTGCGGACGCCGCGAAAGAGTTTGTCGGTTGGTTCGACAATTCCGGGAAGAAAATCGACCTTAACAAGGTGGAAGCGGACGTCACCGTCACGGCTAAGTTCGCCGACAACGCCAACGAGTACGAAGTAAGATTTTTCGACTACAAGGGGAATCAGATAGGCAGCACGCAGCTCGTAGCTCACGGGCAGACGGCTACCGTTCCGAGTTGGGTTCAGCCCGCGGAAATAGAATCTTTCTCGTGGCAAGGGTTGGACGTACCGATTACTTCCGGAAAAGATTTCTATATGACCGTCAAGTACAGATCCTATCAGGTTCAGTACTTCTACGTTTTCGAATCGAAAGAGAGCGTAGAGTATGCAATAACCGCTTCGGGCAAACCCGTAGTGGAATCCGTCGTTACCGGAAAGAACGCCGCCAAGCAGGACGAAGCGAAAAGACAACTTGCGGCGCAAGGACTCGAATTCATAAGATGGCAAAACACCTCCACTGTTATAAATGCCGATACGAAAATGATAGCGGTAGTAAAGGACCGCGCCTTCACAGTAAAATATAACGACGGCAGCAATCAGTCCGTCACCGTAACGAGCGGAACCACGCTCGCCTTAAAGACCAACGTTCAACCCAAAGCGGGATATACTTTCAACGGGCAATGGCAAGGCGACGACGGCAAGACCTATTCCGGTACGATTACCGTCAGCGGAAATCTCGTTCTTACCCCCGTTTATAACAGGAAAAACGCTCCCGTCAAGATAGTGTTCACCTTCAAAGGAAAATACGTTTCTTCCACGGGCGGCGACACGACTCCCGTGACCGCTACGATGGAAGACGCTACCACGCACTTCGAAGATAAAATCGACCTTGCGTATATAAGAAGCAAGCTCGAAGCCCTCAAACTTAAAAACAAGGGCGAATTCGACGGATACGACGTAGAGTCCGTGTTCTATAACGACGAAGACGTGACCTCCGCGGGCGTTAAACTCGGTATAAATCCCGGCGACGCTTATCACGAATTCAAAGTAGTCGTCGTCAACGCTTCTCTCCCCACCGAAGGACTTGCCTTTACTTACCACGCGCCGTCCGACGGATACGTAGTATCTTCCTACACGGGAGACGCGAAGAATATTTATATCCCCGCTTCCTATAACGGAACCGACGGAGAAAAGAAGGTGACGGGAATAGCCGCAAGCGCCTTCGAGGGAAAGACGATAATATCCGTATCTTTCCCCGAAACGTTGGAAAGCGTAGGCGACGGAGCGTTCAGGGGCGCCGTCCTCCACAACGATATTACTTTCCCCGTGCTGAAATCTTTCGGTAAGGGCGTGTTCGAAAACGCGACCACCGCCGTAAGCTACGCGGACGACGACGAAGAACAGACTTCGCCCATATACGCTTCGATTAAGATTATCTTTACTTCCGGGGAGAATTCCTTTACCGAATTAGACGGAAACGTTTTGGGTAACGGCAAGGGAATCACCGAAATCGTACTTCCCGACCAAGTGACCAAAATCGCCGCGAGAGAAGAGAGCGGAATAGTCGGCAACGACTTGACGAAAATAGATTTAAGTAAAGTCACCGAAGTGGGAGACAACGCTTTCTCCGGTTCGGACAAACTCGCAAACGTCGGCAGTCTCGCGAACCTCGCCGTCGTCGGAAAGAACGCTTTCCGCGGTACCGCGATTACCGAACTCGATATGCAAAATCTCAAATCGGTAGGCGAAAACGCTTTTGCCGAAATGAAGAGTCTCGTTAAGGTCTATATAGCTTTTGCGGCGAAAGCCGAAGGCGAAGGGTACGAAACTTTTGATCTTACCGTGTTCGCGGGGGATTCCGCCGTTACCGAAATCGGTTTAGGCGACAATATAAGAACGATTACGAGCAGCGGAGAAAACCTCGCGCTTTCCTCCCTCGTAAAAATCACTCTCGGCAAGAACGCGACCGCATTCGACGTGGTTGCGACGGCATTGCCTTCGTTGGAAGCAGTCGCGGTATCCGAAAATAACGCCGTATTGACCGCGAAAGACGGAGTATTGTTCGCAAAGGACGGCGACGGCTACGCTCTCGATTTCTATCCTGCCAACAAGCTCGGCGATTACGCCGTACCCGAAAAGATAAACGATACCGCGGTCGTCGCGATAAATTCCGACTTTGCGGGCGCTGCGATAAACGCTCTTACTTTGGGTTCGGGCGCGATAGCTTTGACTAAAGCCGCTGCCTTTACCTTTAACGGAACGGTAACGGGACTCGTACTTAACTACGGACAAGTTGAAAGTTTCGACGAGACCGCTTTCGTAGCCGAAGTAAACGAAGTTAAAGCGAAAGTAGCCGCAAACACTTATTATCTCAACGTAAACGGCGTGGGAAATATGGCGGAAATTATCGCTAACGCAGGTTGGAGCGACGCCGTAGCGTACGATTCCGCGACGGGTACGAACGTAAAATACGACGTGGCGACCGGTCTTACGTACGTGGTAAAGACCGTCGACGGAAACAAGTCAGCCGTCGTGCTTTCGGCGAATAAAGCCGCTTCGGCAATAACCGTACCCGCTACTTTGGGCGGCGTGACGGTAGTGGCGATAGATAAAAACGCTTTCGTAAACTACGGCAATCTGAAAACTCTCGAAATAAAAGCTAAACTGACTTCGATGAGCAATCTTAACGGTTGCGTATCCCTCGAAAAAATAACTTTTGCCGGTTGGTTCGACGAAGCGGATTATACCGTGACCGGATTTGAAGAAACCGCTCTCGGCAAGAATAACAACGTACTCGTATTAGGCAACGTGCTTATAGCGTACAACTTCGCCGCCGAAACGGAAAATCCGACCGTAGTCGCCGCAGAATCTCTCGCAGGCGTTACCGAAATACCCGAAGGATTCTTCCAAGGCAGCGATATCACCGCTATTTCTTTCCCGGAGTCTGTACTTAAAATAGGCGCGGGCGCATTCAAAAACTGCGTTTCGCTCGAAAATATCGACGTAAATAAAGTTACTTTCGTGGACGACGAAGCCTTCTTCGGTTGCGCAAAGCTCACCGACGTTACTCTCCCCGAAGTGGTAAGTCTGGGCGTAAGCGCGTTTGAAAACTGCTCTTCCCTTGCTTCCGTCTATATTCCCAAGAGAATTAACGCAGGACTCATTCCCGTAAGAGCTTTCTACGGATGCGCCTCTCTCGTAAGAGCGGATATTCCCGAAGTAATCGGTTTTGCCGTAAACGACGGAGTTTCGAGCGCGTTCGGCAACTGCTCTTCTCTTGAAGACATAAGTTTTATCAACAGATTTTCTTCGATAGCCGGCTTTGCGTTTGCCGGTTGCTCATCCATTAAGAAAGTAGACTTCACCGTCACCACCGTGACGAGCGTCGGAAACTACGCTTTCAGCGAATGTACCGGTATAGAATACATAGTGTTCAGCGCGAGCGTGACCTCGATAGGCGAAAAAGCCTTTTTCAGCAACTACGGAAACTCGATTAAGTCCATAGAATTCAAAGGTTCGGCAGGCTTGCTTAAGTCGGGCGAAATACCTGCGGACGTGTTCCCTGCCACCGGGTATAACTTCTACCTTTCGGCGAGCGCCGACGCAGCTGCGTTGAAAAACTATCCCGAAATCACTATAAGACGTTCCGCTCCCACCGTGGAATTCAAAATGTACGACGGTTTTGCCGCCAACGGCGCGTTGAATATGCCCGCCCTTAACGACACCCTGTACGTAAACGCCGCTCCTGCGGCTCCCGAATTCGACGGATATGTGTTCAGCGGTTGGTTCGTGGCGAAAGACGGAGCGTACGCAAGAGCGAAGTTCCCCTATAACGTCACCGAAAACACCGCTTTCTACGCTAAATACTTCGACGTAAACAAGGGTAGTCTTACCGACGCCGACCTTACTCTCGACGAGAACGGCTACGTCCTCAACAAACTCGCCGCGTCTGCCGACGGAGAAATTTATATTCCCGCCCGTTACAGAAACGACAGCGGCGAAATCCGCGATATTTACGCTATCGATATGACGGCGTTCGTGTCTTGCGATAAGATTACCGAAATCGTTATTCCCGAAGGAGTGAAGAAACTGTTCGTTCCCGAATCGGTCGAGAATTCCGACGTAAACGCCGTAATAACGAAGATAAGCATACCTTCTACCGTGACGAGAATAGAGGGCAAGGCTTTCGCAAAATTCACCGCCGCGGAAGAGATAGTTTTCGCGAGCGGAATAGATATGGAAGCAGCGGGTAAGGAGGCGTTTGAAAATACCAAATGGTATCTTACCGAAAAGAACGAAGCCTCCTCCGAAAGCGGCAGCGGATTTATCCTCGCCGGTAACGTGGCTATAGAGTACGTATCCGATAAGGAAACGGTAGACGTTCCTGCCGGAGTGACCGTGCTTGTAGCTGAACTTTTCAAGGATAACGCTTCCTTAAAGGAAATCAGACTTAACAGAGAACTTAAAATAATAGGCGAAAGATGTTTCTATAACGCCGCCAACCTCGAATTCGTGTCCTACGCTTCGGGCAACCGCGACGAATCGGTAATAAAAGAAATCGGTTCCGACGCGTTCACCGGTACGTTGTGGTTAAGAAATCAGGATATGGTAATAGTCGGCACCGTGTTGACTAAATATAACGACCACACGGGCGACGCTACCGTAAATATTCCCGACGGAATAACCGAAATAGCCGCAGGAGCATTCGCAGGCAGCTCGGTCAAGAACGTGGTATTCGGCGCTCAGTCGAAACTTACGAAGATAGGCAACGGCGCGTTCGGAAACTCCTCTTTGGAAGCCATCGTTCTTCCCGCGGTTACCGACCTCGGCGACGGCGTGTTCGAAAACTGCGTTTCGTTAAGAAGAGCAGACTTTACCAAAGCTACGATAGAAGCCTTGCCCGCAAGCACGTTCAGCGGTTGCGCGGCGTTGGAGAGCGTAGTTTTGGCTGACGCCGTAGCGAAGATAAACGCCGACGCGTTCAAAGGTTGCGTTAAACTTGCGAGCATTAAAGCCGACGGCGTAAACGTAATCGAAGGACTCGTAAACAGCGGCGTTAAGGACACTGCGTTCGCTAATCCCGAAGCCACCGAAAACGACCAATTTATTATAATAGGTAAAATCCTTATTAAATACGTACCCGCGACCGCAGTCGCAGGCGAAGACACCGATATTAACGTGGTAGAAATCCCCGACGGTATCGAGAGCATAATGAAAGACGTGTTCTTAAGCAACTCTACCATTAACGAAATCGTCATTCCCGCAAGCGTGAAATACATAGGCGAATCGGCGTTTTCCGGTAGCAGTAAACTTGCCGCGGTTAAGTTCTCGGGCGAAGGACTGGAAGAAATAGCCGCCGACGCGTTCAAGAATTGCTCCGCTCTTACCGATATAGCTTTACCGTCCACTTTGACGAAAATAGGGAACAGAGCTTTCGCTCATTCCGGTATTACCGAAATAACGATAGGCGACGCGGTTGTTTCCGTGGGAGAAAAAGCGTTCTACGGTTCCGCTTTGGAATACGTAAAGATAGGTTCCGGGGTAGCGAACCTCGGCAAAGAAGCGTTCGCTAATTGCACCAATCTTTATAAAGCGGAATGGAGTTGGACCGTCGACGCGGTTTACACCGAAAATAACGTGGACTACAACGCGTTCGACGTAATCATTGCCGATATAGAAAAGACTTTGGGCAAAACCGCGGAAGAAAGCCCCGAGGAATTCGCCGCATACGTCAACGGAATTTTTGCCGGAAGCACGCGTTCCGTCCGTATCTACTTCAATAAAGACGCTTACAACTATATAAGTAACGGCACAGGAAAAGCTCTCGAAACCTTCAGAGAACTCACCGGCGGCGTGGCTATTTATCGCGACGGAGTGTTCCCGACGGTAAGTTTTAACCACGACACCTCTTTCGGACAGGACTACTTCATGAACTCCTTTAACGCCGAAGTCATCGAGACCATCGGCACGCCTTCCATGACGGGACGCACCTTCAAGAGATGGTTAATCAACGGTCAACCGCTCGTATTGCCTTACAAGGTATTCAGCGATATAGCCCTTACTCCCGAATGGTTTGTCAACGATATAGACTCCGATAGTTCCGACGAACTCGGCTTTACCGAAACGGGCGCGGGATACGTCGTGAGCAGAATAAAAGAAGTTCCCGCAGACGGCATACTCTACGTTCCGTCGACGGTAAAAGGTAAACCCGTAGTCGGAGTTAAACTTTCCGTAACGACGAACGCCGACAAAGTAAAGAAGATAGTTCTTACCAACGCTTCCGCGTTCAACGGACTTACCGAAAACGTATTCTCCGCTTTCGCTAACCTTACCGAAATCAGTCTCCTCGACAGCGATAACGTGGCAAGCGATATGAAAACGGAAGACGGCGCGTTGTACTCTTCCGACGGTAAGACTTTGATAGCGTACCTAATAAGATACGCCGAAGACGGCAAGACCGCTCTTACCGACTTCGTAGTACCGGAAACGGTAGAAAAGATAGCGCCTTACGCTTTCGTAAATTCCGGTCTTACCTCCGTCACGATAAGCAAGAACGTTCGGGTAATCGGAGCGCACGCGTTCAACGACGAACTCGCTACGATTAACTTCGCCGAAGGGATATTCATTACCGACGCGACGAGAGAATCTTTCGAAAACACCGCTTGGTATAACGGCGGAGACAGCGACCCCAACACTTACGGTCCCACGATGTCGCAGTACGTAATAGACCGTTCGACGGTAGGTTTGTTCTTTACCGCAGGCAATATCGTTTACGAATACAAGTGGATTTCCACCGCTTCCGCGTTGGTTATCCCCGACAACGTGAACGGTTTCGATATTACCGTAATAGCGAGCAATATAAATTCCGGCGCTCCGATAACGTTCAGCGACCTCGTATTGCCCGCAGGATTGAGGAAGATAAACGCAAACGCCTTCTCGAATATGGACGTAACGAAGAGTATCACGACGAAGAGTACCGTTCTCACCGACATAGCAAGCAACGTATTCGACGAAACTCTGTATTATAGGAACAACAACGATATGTTCATATTAGGTTCCGTACTCGTTAAGTGTCAGAACACGACGGGAACGATAGTAATACCCGAAGGTATCGTATCGATAAGCGACAATGCTTTTGCCAATAGTCAGGTAAAGAATATTACTTTGCCGTCCACTCTTAAATATATCGGCAACAGCGCGTTCTTTAACTGCACTAATTTGGTTTCCGTCAGCATTCCCGCGGGCGTAACCGAAATAGGCGACCTTGCGTTCTCACTCTGTCAGAAGCTCGAACAGGTGACCTTCAACGCAAAGGACAGCAAGCTTGTGAAAATCGGCGAAAGCGCCTTCTCCGACTGTTTGACGCTCACTTCGATAAACGTTCCTTACACGGTGGAAAGCGTCGGCAAAGAAGCATTCTTGAACTGCCGTTCCTTGTCTACCGTAAACTTCGACTACATAGTAGTCACCACCAACGAAGACAACACCACCACGACTACCTTGGTAGCGAAGAGCAAACTTACCGAACTCGGCGAAAGCGCGTTCTATAACTGTAACGGTTTAAGACGCATATCCGTGCCTAACGGCGTAAGCGTAATAAGAGAACGCACTTTCTACAACTGCTATCAGCTCGCAAACGTGGAATTCGACGTAAGCCTCAGCGCGGTCAGGACGATAGAGACGCAAGCCTTCTACGGCTGTACTTCTCTCGGCGGCACCGTCGACCTCAATAATCCGAGCCTCGTTACTTTGGTACTCCCGAATAAGTTGGAAGTAATTAGAGAAAGAGCTTTCGCAAACTGCTCGTCGCTTTTGGGCGTTCAGCTCAACTACAACGTAGCCGTCATCGAAAACTACGCTTTCTACGGCTGTCTGAGACTTGCGAAGATAGATATCTACTCCGCTACTCCCGCGACCATTTCCGACAACACGTTCTTCAGAGGTACCGACGAAGGTAGCGTAAATCCGTACTACAATCTCCGTATTTACGTCAGACACTCCGTAGGCGGCACCGTCCTCGACAACTATAAGAAGTCGGGCAACTGGGCATTGTACAGAGATTTAATCCACGAAAACAACGATATCCCCACCCTTAAATTCAGAAGAGAAGTATCCGGCGGAACGGGCGAACCCGTCGTCAACACGGGCGAACTCGCACCCGCTTCCGATATAGTTATCGACCCGAAATTCACTTGGGGTACGGCGATTTATTCCTCCTGGCAGTATTTTGACTTCAAGATGAAAGAATACGACGCCGAAGGTAACTTCACCGGTAACTACGTCACGAAGAACAGCGATCCCCGTTACGAAAGAATGATAGAATCGTTAAGCTATCAGACGCAACGCGACGAAAAGGGCGACACGCATATTATTCTCGTCGTGGACTATGACGAAATGACCTTGAATTATCGTAGCGTGAACTAAAAAAATCGCATCTGCGTACACACGAAACGGCTCGTCGAAAGACGGGCCGTTTTTTCGTCGAAAAAAGTTGAAAAAAATACGTAATTTTATTTGACACAAAGGTAGGGGGTATATATAATAAATTTTGTCGGAAGTTTAGTTTAACTAAATTTTTTTTTTGACAAAAATAAACCGTCGAAAAAAGGAGGAGAGGAGAATGGATATCGGAGCGAAGATAAAATCGATAAGATTGCAACGCGGTCTTACCCAGGAAGAACTGGCTTCGAGATGCGAACTTACCAAAGGATACATAAGTCAGCTCGAAAACGACCTTGCCAGTCCGTCGATAGCCACGCTTATGGATATACTGAATATTCTCGGAGTGAGTTTACAGTCCTTTTTCACCGAACAGAAAGAGGAGAAGATAGTCTTTAACAAGAACGACTACTTCGAATCGAAAAACGGCGACGGAACAAACGTCTGGCTCGTGCCTAATTCGCAAAAAAACGAGATGGAGCCGATTATTTTCGTACTGCCCGAAGGCGGTTGCAGCGACGAAAGGACTCCGTTCGAGGGGGAAGAGTTCGGTTACGTTCTGGAAGGCAGAATAGTAATCGACTGCGCGGACGGCAAGTTTTTGTACAAGGCTAAAAAAGGCGAGTCCTTTTATATAGACGGGAAGTATTCCCACGTCATAAGAAACGAGGGCAAAACCGAAGCAAAAATAATTTGGGTGGCGACACCGAGCAATTTCTGACACGGAGGATAGAAGGGTGCAAGATAAAAAAATAATCGAAGTAAAGAACGTAAGTAAGATTTTCGACGAAAAGCCTGCGGTAAAGAACGTATCGTTTGCAATTAAGGAGGGCGAATTCGTCACTTTTCTCGGTCCGTCGGGTTGCGGCAAGACTACGATGCTCCGAATGATAGCGGGATTCGAGAAGCCCACCGAAGGTAGTATTTACCTTAACGGACAGGACATTACGAATATTCCGCCGCATAAACGTCCCATCAACACCGTATTCCAAAAATACGCGCTTTTCCCGCATCTTAACGTTTTTAACAACATAGCGTTCGGACTTAAATTAAAGGAAATACCCACGGGAGAAATCGTCACCGACAAAAAGACGGGCGAGCAGTACGAAAAGATGCGTAAACTTACCAAGCAAGAAATCGAAGAAAAGGTAAATTACGTCCTTAAACTCGTCGATTTGGAAGATTACGGTCACCGTAACGTGAACAGCCTTTCGGGCGGACAGCAGCAGAGAGTAGCCATAGCGAGAGCGATAGTGAACGAACCGCAAATTCTGCTCCTCGACGAACCTTTGGGAGCTCTCGACCTCAAAATGCGTAAGGACATGCAGATAGAACTTATGAGCATGCACAAAAAACTCGGCATAACTTTCGTTTACGTCACGCACGATCAGGAAGAAGCCCTCACGATGAGCGACACGATAGTCGTAATGAGAGGAGGCGCGATTCAGCAGATAGGCACTCCGCAAAAGGTCTACGACGAACCGGCTAACGCGTTCGTTGCCGACTTTATCGGCGAGAGCAACATTTTCAGCGGAATAATGTTGCAGGACAGGACGGTTATGTTCTGCGAACACGTATTCGAATGCGTCGACGCAGGATTTAAGAAAAACGAACCGATAGACGTCATTATCCGCCCCGAAGATATTTATATCCTTAAAGGCAGTCAGGAAGTTGTTGACAAAGGTATGGTTCAAGCCACCGTCACAGCCTGCGTATTCAAAGGCGACCACTATCAGACCGTCGCGGTAATAAAGGGCGAGGAAGAGGAAAACGAAATCCTTATCCACGACAATATAGAATGCGAACCGGGCGAAATAATAGGACTTCACATCAAACCTTTCGACCTGCACATAATGCATAAGGCGAGAATAATAAACGAAATAGAAACCGAAATGTGGGATAACAATATAGTCGAAATCTGCGGCGGAAAGTTTGAATGTAACTTCGACAAACCGTCGGGAACGAAGGTTCTCGTACAAATAGACTTCGACGACGTTGAAGTGTGCGACGACGAAAAAGACGGCGTGATAGGCGGCACGGTAATATCTTCCATCTATAAAGGCAGCTACTATCAGTGCGTCATTCGTACCGACGATTATTACGACTTCTTCGTGGATACCGAAGACGACTGGTTAAAGGGCGACAGAGTCGGTCTCAACATAAACAAAGACAAGATAATAATAAGCGAGAGAAAAGACAATGAAGAGTAAAGAATTTTTTAAGAGGGTAGGAAATAAGTGTAAAAACTTCCGTCTTACGAGAAGAGTGTTTTCCTATCCGTATATTTTGTTCCTTTTGTTGTTTGTCGTTATTCCGCTCGTACTTGTTTTAGTGTACGCCTTTCTGGACGCGAACAATAACTTCACTTTCGGCAACTTCGCCGCTCTGATAAAAGACGGCGCGAGTTTGCAGGTTCTGCTTACTTCACTTCTCGTAGGCGTGATTACGACAGCCCTTTGTCTCGTGTTAGGATACCCAATCGCGTATATTTTGAGCAAATACCGTTCGGGCAAAGTGCTTGTATTGTTGTTCGTATTACCTATGTGGGTGAACTTTCTTATAAGGACGCTCGCCACGAAAGCCATCTTCGTCGCTTTGGATATTCAGTTGGGAATGGGTACGGTTTTGTTCGGTATGGTCTACAATTATCTTCCCTTTATGATACTGCCGCTCCATACCACGTTAAGTAATCTCGACAAGTCGTACGTAGAAGCGAGCCAGGATTTAGGCGCGGACAAACTTACCACTTTCGTCAAGACCGTGTTGCCCCTTTCCGTACCGGGGATAATCAGCGGAATGACGATGGTATTCATACCGACTATTTCCACTTTCGCGATAAGTCAATTTTTGAGCGACTACACGATATTCCTGTTCGGCGACTCGATACAGACAAAGTTCAGCAACAATATGTACGGCGTAGGCAGCGTAATGAGCCTTATTATGATAGCTCTCGTGCTTTTAAGTAATTTCGTTATGTCGAAGTTCAACAAGGGCGAAGTGACGGGGAGGAACTTATGGTAAAGAAAATTCTCGAAAAATGTTATCTCGCGGTAATCCTTGCGTTTTTGTACGCGCCGATTATCTTAATAATAGTGTTCTCGTTCTCGAATTCTTCCACGTTTACGTTCAAGAACGGATTTAGTTTCGAAGCGTACGCTTCCATCTTTACTTCGGAAAAAACGCCCGAACTATTGGAAGCGGTCAAGAACACTTTCCTTATAGCCATTATTGCTTCGATAGTGTCCACACTTCTCGGCAGCGTTGCTTCCGTGGGGATATTCAGCCTCGGAAAACGTATGAGAAAGGTCGTCGAAAACGTCAACCAACTCCCGATAATAAACTCGGAAATAGTTATGGCGGTCAGTCTTATGCTGTTTTTCGTTACGTTCAAGTTCCCGGCAGGATACATAAGAATAATAATAGGTCACATAGCTTTCTGTACTCCGTACGTAGTATTAAGCGTAATGCCTAAACTTGCTCAGATGGACCCCAACGTGTACGAAGCGGCGCTCGACTTGGGCGCAAGTCCCATAAAAGCTCTTTTTAAGGTAATGCTCCCCATGCTCACGCCGGGAATAGTAAGCGGTTTCGTGCTTAGTTTTACATTGTCGATGGACGACTTTATCATTACGCAGATAAACAAAGGCGCGGCGACGGGGATAAACACCCTTTCCACTTATATATACGAAGACGCGAGACTGAAAGGACTTTCGCCCTTCTGGTTTGCGATATTCAGTATAATTTTCGTAGCGGTCCTTGCGATAGTTCTACTTCTTAACTTGAAAAAATCCATCGAAAACAGGGCTGCCGCAGCAGCGAAAAAGGAGGTAAAGAATGTTTAGCGACAAAAAGTTAAAGATTATCTCCATAACCCTTATTGCCGTAATAGTAGTGCTTACCGTAGTATTTTTCGTTCTGCCCCCGCTCATTACCACTAAATACGACGACGAACTGATAGTCTACAACTGGGCAGACTATATAGAGATGTCGGTACTCGACGACTTCGCCGAATACTATGAAAAAATCACGGGAAGAAGCATAAAAGTAGTGTACACCAACTTCGACACGAACGAAACGATGCTGACGGAAATAATAAAAGGCGACAGCAACATCGACCTTATATGTCCGTCGGAATACGCGATAGAAAAGCTCATAAGAAGCGGCGCTGTGAACAAGCTCGACTGGTCGGTATTAGACGAATATCCCGAAATAGAACGGTATTACGACGTCACGATAAATAAGGATATTATCGATAAGATAGACGAAGTTTTCGTAGGAATAGACACTCCCGACGGCAAAGCCGATATGAACGATTATTTCCTTCCGTATATGTGGGGTACTCTCGGAATACTCTACAACACCAAATACGTTTCCGACGAACAAGCGCGAGAAGCGGGCTGGGGACTTTTCTGGAACGCAACGAACATTCCCGAAATCGAAGGCAAAATTCTCATAAAAGACAGTATAAGAGACACTTACTGCGCGGCGGTAATGTACCTGTACGAATATAACAAGCTCCCCGAAAAGTATATGGCGATGACGGGGGACGAACTCATAAGCTGTACCGACGACGAACTTGTAACGTTGGTTGAAGAAGCGTTACGCGACCAAAAGAAACATCTCAAAGGCTACGAAGTGGACTTCGGTAAAGACGATATGGTCAAAGGAATAGCCTACGTAGACCTTGCGTGGAGCGGCGACGCGATGTACGCGATAGAAGAAGCCACCGACGACGACGGCAACAGTTATCTTAACTATTATGCTCCGGAAGTGGGCGGCAATATATGGTTCGACGGTTGGGTAATGCCTAATTCCTGCAAAAATAAACTTGCGGCGCATATGTTTATGAACTATCTCTGCAATCCCGATATAGCTATCCGCAACGGTATCGAAATAGGTTATGCCGCCTCGGTGGACACCGAAGCATACAGGAATTATCCCGACGCTGTCGATTATCTTTACGAAAGCTACGAAGTAGAACCCGATGACGGCGAATTCTACGACGAATTTTTCGGCGACGAAAGAAGATACGCCCCCATAAAAGGAACCAACCTCGGAATGATGCGCGATTTCGGCTCGCAGAACGAAAAAATAGTGGCTATGTGGGAGAGAGTCAAAGCCCACGGCGAAACCGGCAACTGGGCTACGCTCGGAATAATAATAGGCGTAATCGGCGGAGTAGCGTTAATCGCGGTAGGCTTAATTATTTGGAAATTCTATCGGAAACCGAAGATGAGAAAAGTAAATAAATAAAATTATTTACAAACGAATTTCGGCAAAGCCGAGCGAATTTCCGCCACAGGCGGAGGTAATTGCCAAGCCGTAGGCTCGGCGTGAATTACCCTACGGGCGTGAATTTCCACTTCGTGGAGTTAATTGCCAAAATCAGAGATTTCGGCGTTAAGGATATAAATATTAAGGCGGAATAGTTTTAAGTTCTATTTCGTCTTTTTATTTATCAACTATTTCAAGAAATGTGCGGGAATATACTTTGTTTGCGTATTATCCGAAAATTCGGGAAAAATAAAACTGCGTATTATCCGTAAATTTCTATATTTTTATCTTGCGTTTTGTCGGAAGCTACGCTATAATTTTATTAAAGTATAATACGGTGCGGAGAATTTGTTATGTTTGAAAGAAAGATTTATAAAAAATTATTGGCGTGGAAACAAGACGCTTCAGGGGAAAAAGCATTGCTTATCGAAGGTGCACGCCGAATAGGTAAGTCGACTATCGCGGAAGAGTTCGGGAAAATGGAGTACAAAAGCTATATTCTCGTAGATTTTAATGACGTGAGCAACGTAGTCAAAGACGCATTCGAAAAATATCTGAACGATTTGGATACTTTCTTTTTGATATTATCCACCGAATATAATACAACCCTTTATCAGAATGAAACTTTGATTATTTTTGACGAAATTCAGCAATATCCGAAAGCAAGGCAGTCTATAAAAAAGTTGATTAAAGACGGCAGATACGATTATATCGAAACGGGTTCTTTAATTTCGATACGCGAAAATGTTAAAGGTATTACAATTCCGTCGGAAGAAAGACGAATAAACATGTATCCGATGGATTTTGAAGAGTTCTGTTGGGCACTCGGCGAAACAAAAATGACCGAGTATATAAGAAAATGCTTTGACGAAAAGAAACCTTTGGAAGACGCGTTGCACCATAAAGCAATGATGCTTTTCAAGCAATATATTCTCGTGGGCGGAATGCCGAAAGCGGTAGAAAAGTATCTTGATAACAACCGCAGTTTCGCCGCTGCCGATATGGAAAAGAGAGATATTTTATCTCTTTATCGTAGTGATATATGCAAGATATACAGAAGCTATCGTTCAAAAGTACTGTCTATATTTGACCAGATACCGAGCTTTTTGTCGCGACACGAAAAGAGAGTGCGTTTGTCGTCTATCGAAGAAAAATCCACTTTTCCTATGTACGAAGATACCTTCTTTTGGCTTGGCGATTCCATGATAGTAAACGAGTGCTTCAATTGCGCCGACCCTAACGTAGGATTATCCATAAACGAAGGAAGAACCGCTCTGAAATGTTATATGGGCGACACGGGGTTGTTGGTGAGTCATGCATTTGATGAAAACGAACTTGTCGAAGAAAACTTGTATAAACAGATTCTTCACGATAAATTAGCTATAAACGAAGGAATGATTTTCGAGAATGCTATTGCCCAATGCCTTGTCTCAAACGGATACAGATTATTCTTCTACACGCAGTACAACGCTGAGAAAAAACGTAATGATATCGAAATTGACTTCTTGATTTCCAACGGCAGTAAGACAAAACAAAAATTGTTCCCGATAGAAGTCAAGTCGGGGACAAGATACACGACGACGTCATTGGATAATTTTATTCAGAAGTATCATTCGAGAATCGGACAAGCATATATCATTCATACGAAAAATCTCTGTCAGAAGGGAGAAGTCCTTTGCCTTCCTTCGTATATGGTGATGTGTTTGTAAATAAATATCCAATCCGTAACTCAAAATCAATGATTTTGAACTTCACTGCCGTAAGACAACTTCACTGTCGTTACTACGACAACTTCACTCCGACAAATGTCGGAACTTCGTTTGAATTCGTCCTTAACGCCGAAATCTCTGATTTTGGCTATTCACTCCGCGAAGCGGAAATTCACGCCGAGCCTACGGCTTGGCAATTAACTCCACGCAGTGGAAATTAACGCCGAGCAAACGGCTCGGCAATTCACGCCCGCAAGGGCAATTAACCTTACTCCGTCGTCGTAAGATTATTTTCTTTTTTCGTCGCCCATTCGTACGGACGCATATATTCGCCGTTGTAGGGGACGGGTTTGCCGTCGTCGTAGTCCCACGCGTCGCAACGGCAGTATTTTACGTTAAGGTTAAGGCGGGCGCGTTTTACGTCTATTATGTGGGATACGCGGTAGGACTGCAAGGTAAGACGTAAGCGGCAGACGGCGTCGCGGTAAAGTTTTTTGGATAAATCGACGGTTTTTTCGCCCCAAAGACAGGTTATTGCTTCTTCCATAGTGACGGTAGCTCCGCGGCGGTCTACGAGCAGGGCGAGAAGTTCTTTACTCTTCGCGCGGTTAAAGTCCACCACCGTATTGCCGACGTAGCAGTCGAAGTGGGAAAAAGCCTTGAAAGTCACGGTAATTTCCGAGTCGTGAACGAGGTTCTCCAAAATAGCGTTGAGGTCGGTTCTGTCGTAAGGTTTGTAGCAGAAAGCGTAAAAATTGTCACCTAATTCCTTTTTTATTTCTTCCACGTTCTGGGCATAACCCGTAATGAACACTACTTTTACGTCGGGATTTATTTTTATAAACTCTTTCGCTAAATCTATTCCGTTTATTTTCGGCATATTGATGTCGAGAAAAACCGCTTTGCAATAGTTTTTGCGTGCGAAGTCGAGCGCGGCGTCAATCTGCGTAGAAAACATATTAGCAGTGATTTCCGGATTGTCGAAAATGTGTGAAGAAAAGGTAAGCAATGGGGATATTTCGTCGTCTACTACTATTACGTTCATATATTATTCCTTTATATTTTTGTCTTTGTTTTTCGGGAATGAGATAAGAATTCTCGTTCCGCCGTTTACTTTGCTGTCGACGGTCACCGTCGCGGAAGAAAGAAGTCTTAATCTTTCCTTTGCGTTTTTTAGTCCGACGGAAGTCGGTTTTACGCTCTTTTCGTCGAAACCTACGCCGTTGTCGTTTATTTCCACGTTGTACGATTTGTTCGTTTCGTAAGTTTTTATTTCTATGTATCCGTTTGGGATATTTTCTACCTGCGAATACTTGAAAGCGTTTTCGATAAATGGTTGCAGGCTCAGTATCGGCAGTTCGAAATCGTCGTCCATACAGTCGAGAAGTACGGTTATCGGCTTTTCTCTACGCATATTTTCAAGTTCTATATAGTTATTTATATTGTCGAGTTCCTGCGAGAAAGGCACTACGCCGACGGATGACGAGTCCACGTTCGCGCGTAAGTGTTTGCTGAACATAGTCAGAGCCTTATCGCCGACGGCTTTGTCCTTTTCGTACGCCGCCTGAATGTTGGTAAGACTGTTGAAAACAAAATGCGGTTTTATCTGCGCTTTCAGCGAGTCTGCGATAATGGCGTCGTGTTCCCGTTCGGTTTTCAGAGCTTTTATTACCGTAAGGGTGTTTTCTACTGAAATACTTCGGTAGAGAATAATTACGCTGAGCATTACGGGGAGCATGACGTAAGCAATGCTTCTTTCCATTCCCGCTATAGTAATGTCCGCAAGGTCGAAAGTCGTGCAGGTAACGAATATAGCCGAACTCAAAATAAACAGTCCGTATAAAACGTTTCGGTAATTTTTCGGCGGAAAAGTCTTTGCGAGGGGATAAGTAAAGGATATAAGACAAGCTACCGTAAGCATAGGCGCTATCGCCTGAACGAATCTGCCCATAAGAACGACGTACAAAACGACGGCGATAATAGATATCGAACCGAAAACTATCGTCGGAACTCTATAATTTTCGATAATACCTTTTTTGTAAAAATGGTACAGAAGAGAGAAAACGAGCAGTATATCCGCCACAAAGTTGACTTCCATAATGATATTGTAAGTGTTGAACCGCAGGAACGCCAAGAGTCTCCAATATACCGCTATCGAAAACACGGTAAGTATCATCATTACGAACATAACTACGGAAAAAGAAAAATCGCGTTTTATTCGGTCCATACCGAAGTTTATTAAAAACGAGAATATAAACAGAGCTATTACGAGCCCTAAAACTATGAAGCCTATGTTGTTGGTAAAAGACGGCGCGGAGGGAGAAATTTCCGTCGTGGAAATGGTAAGACGGGGAGGGCTCGAAAGACCGCCGCGCATATTAGACGACACTTCGAAGACTACCGTAAGAGGCTTTTCGTCCTTGACTATATAGGTAGCGGTGTATTCCGCTTCGCCGTTGGAGCGGCTTTCGCCGGTTTTTTGTCTTGTGCCGTATTTATAGACGCATTCTCCGTTAACGTAACCGTAACACGCTCCGATAAAGTTGTTATTGAGAAAATACACGGGAGTACCCGGTTTAAGTCCTTTTACCGTCAGCCGATAGGAAGCGTAACCGTCGTTAGTTAAACGTTTTCCGCCGATTATCGTGTCGGTGTAACGGTGCGGAACGGTGACTATCGCGTCGGGTTCACCGTCGTAGTTATCTTCCACTATCCATTTGTTGTAGAAAAACTCGTACGTTCCCGTCATGTGTTGTTTCGTATAAACGTTATCGGCGTCGAACCCGGAAAAATCGAGTACGCAGTCCTTAATATCGGGAAGTCCCATTTTTGAGTTCATAGTGCGGTTGCTCAAAACCAAACCCAAAATAGTCGCGACGATACAAAGGGCGCATACCGTCACGGTCAATACGGATAATATGGTAGTTTTTACAGTCACGTTCAGTTTTTTCATTTTACCGCCGATAAATTTAATAATACAGTCGCAGGATAACCCCGTCGGCATAATTATAATAATGATACCATTGTAACAAAGATAAAAGATAGCGGCAACGGGTAAAAAAATTTTTTTTGATAAAAAAATAAAAAATTTATTGCCGAATGCAAATATTCACGCTTTGTTGGCACTTCGTTTCGTAATATATAATCGGTGACGAAAAAGTCTACTTTTTTTGATAGGAAACAGGAGGTAGTTTATATGTCCAAAGGGAAGAAAATCATTTGTGCATTGATAGCGACTGCGGTCATGATAGCGGTTGTTTTTACGTTCGTTGCGTGCAAAGACAAACCCGGCACGACGACCGACTATTCGGCTACTAACGGAACGTATTATCGTTTTTCCGACGGCAAGGCCAATAAAGCGGAATTCATTACTCTCGCCGACGGCAAATGGAAAGACGAGAAAAACGACGAAGGTACTTACGAAATTTCGGGGACGGAGATAAAAATCTTTTCCGAAGCGTTCGGAGAGAAAGCCGAACTTTATTCGGGTACGATAGCCGAAGGAACGCTTACTTTAAGGTTAGGCGGACTCGAAAGGGTATATAAACGCGACGTCAGCGAAATCCCCGTAGAAAAGGGAGAGAAAGTAGCCGCGCCGACGTTAAAGGTGGAAGACTACGCTACGATTTGTTGGAACAAGGTGGCGGGGGCTAAGGGCTATAAACTCACCGTCGACGGACAGGGAATAAACGTCGGCTCCGATAAAGACTCGTACGTTATGGAAAACGCGGCGGTAGGTTCGCACAACGCGAAGATAGTGGCTCTTGCCGAAACGGAAGACTGTAATTCCGACGAAGCGGAACTTAATTTTAATTTCGATTTGTACGCCGACGGCAACGGTACCGAAGCGACTCCTTACGGCATATCTACGAAAGAACAATTCTACAACATAAAAGAATTTGCCGATAAATACTTCGTCATCAAGAAGCAAAACAGTTTCGGCGGAGCGGTTTTCGACGGAGATACCGTAGAAATCAACCGTAAACTGACGGCGGAAGACGGAGCGGTCATCGATAACGTAACCATAAAAAAAGACCTTATTAACGTAAACGCCGACGCGGTTGCGGACGGATTAAAGTTTACCAACGTCATAAACGGCGGAGCGGCGATAGTTTCTTCCAACAAAGGAACGGTCCGTAATTTATCCGTAAGCGGACAGTATTCCGGCAGTATATCCTATCCTACCGCTATCCTTATAAACTCGAATAGCGGCGTCGCGGAAAACTGTACCGTAAGCGGAACCGCGAAAGGATTTTTCTCCGCTATAGTATATAACGGATCGAACGGCGTTATTAGGAACGTGACTTCCGACCTTACCGTCGAGATAAAAAGCGAAAGAGCCGATATGATAGCTCCGAGCGATATGGGTTTCGTATGCGGTGGAAACTACGGAACGATAGCCTCTTCCGTGGCGATAGGTTCTATCTCGTTCGACGTATCGTACGAAGGTAACGTAATGGGCAGCTACGGACTTTATACCTCGATAGGAACTTTCGTCGGCAGGAACGGCGGCAATATCTCCGAGTGTTACTCCAAAGTAAACGTGGAAGGCAGCATTTACGACAAGTTCGACTCCATTATGATAGGCGGTTTCGCGGGGAGCAACGATAGCGAAGAAGCAGTGATTTCCACTTCCGCATACGCCGGTACGTTTGCTCTTACCGTGGATAAAAATATGGGCAGTCTGAAAATAGGCGGTTTTATCGGCACGGTAGACAAGGGCAGAGTGGAACATTGCCTTGCGGCTAATAAAATAACGATAACCTGCAAAAAGTTCGAATCCGACTTCGGTTGGTCGGCGTCGAATTGCAAATACGGCGGTTTCGCCGGGCGTAACTTAGGCGCGATATCCGATAGCTATGCGGGCGGACTCGACATAAGCGGAGCGGAAGGCTCGACCAACGCTTTCGGTAATATGGAAAACAACGGTTCGGCAAACGGCTGTTTCGTTTCGACCGACGAGAACGTAGCTTTGGACGGCGATTTTTGGTTCATACCGAGAAACGGGTCTCCCGTACTTTTGGCTCTCTCCGACGTGAAGGCTATCGAAGGTACTTGCGAAATAACCCGTAACGGCAACACGATAAGTTGGGAAGCCGTCGAAAACGCCGACTACTACGAATATACCGTAAACGACGTAAGATACTACGCACAAAACACCTCCGCTACACTTTCCTTTACCGAAAAAGGAGATTATACGGTCACCGTTCGTCCCTGTTCGGATACCCGTTTGCCGGGTGAAAAGACTTCGATAAGTTTCTCCGTAAGAGAACTTGTCTTCAAAGTGGAAAATAACGGCAATATCTCGGAACAAAAATATTATCTCGGAGAAAACGGCAGTTTCGTAGTGCCCGCTTTCGACGCGGTAAGGGAAGGATATACCTTTGCCGGATGGACGGTAGACGACGTCGAATACGCGGAAGGCGATACCGTTACGGTTGTCGAAGACCTTATACTCGAACCGAAGTTTAATATAAACAGTTATAGGCTCGTGGTTGAAATCAGGGATAAAAATTTCCAAAGCAAAAAAATATACGACCAAGACGTAGTTTATAATACGAGTTTGAACTCCGTTTTGGATACGTTGTCCTGGAAGATAGAAAACTGGGACGAAAACGGCTATTCGTTTATCGGGTGGAAAAATGATAAGTGGTATGAGTCTTTGCCCGAAAAGATGCCCGCAAGGTCTCTTACGGTAGTTGCCGATTATAATCGCAATAGGTATACGGTAACGTTAAATCACAATTACGACGGGTCCGAAAATATCGAACACACGTTTTATTATCACTCTGACGTGTCGTATAATATGAGCAATACGCCAAGAAAAGGCTACACCTTCTTGGGTTGGTACAAGGACCGCGATTGTACGAGCGGAAACGAAATGCAGAATATATGGATGCCCGCAAAAAATCTCGAATTCTTTGCGAAATGGTCGCTTGACGTTTTCCGCATCACCGTTGACGCAAACGGCGGCGAATACGCAGACGAAATACCTGCCGAATACACAGTAGAGTCCGAAGATATCGTTTTGCCGACGCCGACGAAGACGGGTTATACGTTCGGCGGTTGGTCGGTGAACGGCGAAGGCAGTTACTACACGTTGAAAAAGGGCGAATTCGTAACGAACCTTGCGCTTAAAGCGATATTCACGGCAAACGAATATAACGTAAACTTTGCTTACGACGGAGTAAAAGTGTCTCATATCGTCACTTTCGACACGACGAGATATGACGGTTCTAAGACGAACTATCCCGTAAGCGAAGGCTCTAAGATTTTCCCGCCCTATCAAAACAAGACGCAGAAATATATTATTCGCGGTTGGTACGACAATCCCGACTTAAAGGGTAAGCCGTTCGATTTCGAGAACGCGAAAATAGACAGGGATATTACGCTTTATCTTAAAGCGGATAAAATAGCCGACGACGTCTTGGCTGCGTACAATGCGGCAAGTGGCGCTCATTTAGGCGTAATGAGAGGAAAGTTAGAGGATATATCATACGGTGGCACCTACGTATTTATTGCGGCAAGCGCAGACGGTAGCGAAGACGTGGATTTCGAAGCGTTCTTCATTGCCCAAGGTAAAGGTTTGAACGGCGATTCTTGGGAAATGTATTATACCGACTTGGTAACGAACGAAGAATTCGTATTCCGCAAGGACGGTCCGTACACAGCCGGAAGTACGAAAACGTATTACTCCACAAACAGGAACAACGGCGTCTATACTCTCAAAAACGGAAGAGCATATAAGTTCAAGTTCCGTATGACGACCAGCAATACTATCGCTATCGACGGTTATTTCGGACCGAAAACCGCGTTTACTTATCCCGGCGAAGGCTGCGCTATGACGAACGAAGGAAAGTTCAAGGTGGCTTACGATTCCGCGATAGGTACTTTGCCCCCTTTGTCGAAGACGGGTTATATTTTCGACGGTTGGTACGTTGAAGGCGACGAAACGCAAACCGCAATAACCGCCGATACCGTAATGCGTTACACCAACGATATTACTCTCGTGCCTAAATTCACTTTACTGACGTCGACGATTTCTTTCGAATGTGACGGCGGCACGCTGACTGACGGCAGTACGCTCGAAGACTGGGTTTGCTCGGTAGAAAATCAGACGAAATATCTCGGAGAATTGCCGCTCGTTAAAGACGGATATAGGTTTATGGGCTGGTATGAAGATAATCTGTTTACGAAACGTATATACTATATAGGATATTCTTACTATCCCAAAGGAACGACCATATACGCATATTTCGAAAAGTTGTATTATATCAATTACGTATTCCCCGAAGAAGTAAACCAAACGAAAGACTCGACGGAAACGATACGGACGGAAACGTATAGTCTTCCTACGATAGCCGTCGACGGATATAGGTTTATGGGTTGGTATACGGAAGAAACTTTCGAAAACGAAATAACGAGCATAGACAATCCTACCGCCGACGTGACAGTGTACGCGCATTACGAAAAAATTTATTATGCAACCTTTGATTTCGGCGATAACGGCGGAGCGTGGAAAGCAAACTCTGCGCCCGCGACGACGGAATATACCCGACTCGACGCGCTTGACTTTTCGAATAACGAAGTTGCGCCGCCCGCTAATTATCAGTTCGTCGGGTGGAAAATAAACGGAAACGAAGTTTCTATAAATTGTAAAGAATGGGTTATTGCGGCAGGAACAACTGCCGACGCTACGTTTACCGCAGTATACGAAAGACGTTCCGACGGTATACTTTACCAGGAAATCATTACCAACAACGTTTCTCGTCTGAAAGCCTCGTTCCCGGAGGAAAAAGGTACGTTGGAAGAAGACGTAGTAATTCCTGCCTACGTCAGATGGGGCAAGTATCGTTATTTGCCCGTTCAATCGGTATTTAGCAGCGGAGGTAATGGTATGCGCAATTATTCCATAAATTCCGTTACGTTAGGCAGCGGAATAGAAAAGATAGAGTTTCATGCTTTTTACGGAATATTTGCAAATTACGTATATATACCGGCTACCGTTACCGAAATAGAGAGTTATGCGTTTGTATATAATACGAATTATCAAGCAGAAAACTTGAAATGGGGCGTCAATCAATATATGAACATCATGTACGAAGGCGCGGAGTGGATTTTTGACGACGCGGAATGGATATCTATATACCAGTCTTTCAAATACAACGCGACCGCTATTATGTCTTTCTGGCTATTAAAAGACGAGTGGTATCGCCCGATAGCGAACGTAAAGAATTTCCAACTTTCCGATACGGAAGATATCGTCAATTTTAACGACGGAACCATTGGCATTGCGAAATATAGAGGAAGCGATACGGTTATTGATTTGACCGACAGAAACGTTTCTTACGTAATGCCCGGAGCTTATCTTAACAATACTTCGATAACGGAGTTCAGAATTCCCGCGAACGTTACCGTAGGCGCAAGCGCGTTCTGCGGTTGCAATGGGGTAAAGAAAATAGAAACAGCAACCGATTTCGATATAGACGGAGCTTTCTGCGATAATTACTGCAAGGAAAAGACAGACGATAACGGCGAAAAAAGGCAAATATGCTTTTACTACGGACCGCAAACGAACGGTTCGGTCGAACTCGTTTCTTCTGCGGAGACGATGACTTACGATTTGTCGAACTTAAAAAAGACCATAAAAAGCGTTACGCTGTCGAATGTTACGGAGATAAAAGACGGTTTGTTTACCGATTGTACGTACTTGACCGAAATAAATCTTACCTCCGAAAAGTTGACGAATATAGGAGCGAACGCGTTTGCGATTACCACGACCAGGTCTACGCCCGTAAATACGAAAATGACGATAGCGTCCGAGCTCGTCGTTATGGACTCGACTGCATTCGACGGTAACCGCGCGATAAGCAGTTACGTAGGGACTTCGCAAGCGTATCCTTATATTAAAAGCTATGTGACCGCGACCGAAATCACCGTTCTCGGCACGGAGATACAGAGTTCGGCTTTCGAGCAATCGAAGTTTACCAAAGTGACGATATCTTCTACTATTACTTCGATAGGCAATGGAGCGTTTTCGAACTGTAAATTACAAACCGTCGTGTTTGAAGAAGGCACTCAATTGACGACCATAGGAGGCGGAGCGTTTTTCTGCTGTTACTCTTTGGGAAATTTCGAAATTCCGTCTACCGTAACCACGATTGGCGGAAGCGCATTCGATTATTGCCCTTTGACAAGCATCAATATCCCCGTCGGCGTAACTTCGATAGGTGATAGTGCTTTCATGAATGGCAGTTACCTTAAATCGGTGTATATCACCGACCTCGGAGCGTGGTGTAATATCGCTTTTGGAACGGCGGCAAGCAATCCGTTGGTTGGCGGCGGAACGCTGTATCTTAACGGCGAAGCGTTGACGGATATCGTAGTTCCCGCGGAAGTAACGGAATTAGCTCCTTTCGCTTTCACCGGAAGCAAGATTAAGAGCGTCACTATATCCGACGGCGTAACCAAGATAGGTGAAAGCGCGTTTCACGGATGCACGTCTTTAACGAGCGTGCATATCCCGTCTTCCGTTGCGGCGATAGACAAGTATGCTTTCGCTAATTGTACCGCAATTACCGCAGTATATATCACGGACGTGAACGCTTGGAGCAATATACAGTTCGGCGTAGGGAGAAGCAACCCGTTATCTTACGGCGCGACGCTGTACGTAAACGGAGAAGCGTTGACCGATCTCGTCGTTGCGGAAGGCACGACGGAAATAAAGCCTTATGTGTTCCGGGGAAGTACGATACAAAGCGTAACCATACCGAGTAGCGTTACCGTTATAGGAGAAGGCGCGTTCGATAAGTGCTCAAATCTCACGAGTGTGGTTTTCGCTACCGGCAGTCGTTTGACCACTATCGGAGACGAAGCTTTTTCGAGTACGGCTATAATAAACTTGGTAATTCCCGCAACCGTGACTACGATAGGCAACAACGCGTTCGGAGGAGCGGAACGCGCGCCGAACACTACGCTTACTTCCGTTACTTTCGAAGAAGGCAGCCGGCTCACGGTTATGGGACAAAAAATGTTTTATAATTGCACGGCTTTGACGAGCGTCGTTTTGCCTGCGAACTTAACCGAAATAGGCGACTACGCGTTCTATTATTGTTCAGCGTTGGAGAGTATAGATATTCCGACGTCCGTTACCGCTATAGGCGACAGAGCGTTCGGTTATTGTTCCGCATTGACGAGCGTCGAATTACCCGCCGGGCTGACTACGATACGTGACTACGCGTTCTATTCGTGCGGAGCGTTGACAAGCGTAAATATTCCCGCTTCTGTCACGAGCATAGGTAATGCCGCATTTTACGGGTGCGGAAATATTACGTCCGTAAGCATCACAAATCTTTTGTCGTGGCTTAATATAGATTTTGCGAATACGATGAGCAATCCTTTGTGCGCAAAAGCAAAACTCTATCTCAACGGCGAAGAATTAACGTCAATCGTTATTCCCGACAGCGTGACCGAGATAAAGAAAAACGTATTTGCGGAATTCGCCGCATTGCAGAGCGTAACCTTGCACGATAACGTCGCAAGCATCGGAGAAAACGCTTTCTATGGGTGTACGTCGTTATCGAGCATAAGTATTCCAGAAGCGGTGACTTCGATAAGTGAGTTCGCCTTTGCAAATACCGCGTTGCAAACCGTTACCATACATAATAAGATTACCGACATAGGTAGGGCCGCATTCAGTGGTTGTTCCGCGTTGACGAGCGTCGTTTTTGCCGACGGCAGTCAATTGACGAACATAGGAGCACACGCGTTCAGTAACTGTTCCGCATTGACGAACATAAATCTTCCGACGTCCGTTACGACGTTGGGCGAATATGCGTTCCAGAAGTGTACGTCGCTTGCAACGGTAACGTTGGGTAGTATAACCGAGTTAAAAACGAATACGTTCTACAATTGTACGTCGCTTGTAAACGTTACGCTTCCGTCTTCCGTTACTGCGATAGGAAATCAGGCGTTCTACGGTTGCACGAAGTTAGCGAGCGTGAAGATACCCGACGCAGTCACGACGATAGGAGATCAAGCGTTCTATGGATGCAGAGCTTTGACCAACGTGACTATCAGCGGAAAATGCGTGGTTGCGTCTATCGGTAAAGATTCGTTCTCGGGTTGTACGTCGCTGAAAGAAATTCGCTTCCCCATAACGCTCAAAAAAGTCGGAGAAAGCGCATTCTCCGGTTGTACGGCAATGGCTACGATTACGTTCGGCGCAAGTCAAAGTTCTATCGAATTCGGCAGATATTGGAAATATCACTGCCCCGACACGCTTGTGGTCAAATATAACGTTATTTATGCTTAAAGCATATAAAAGGTAACGACTGCGGAGGGGAGCGAGAATATCGTTTCAATCCCGGTCGTTGCCGAAAGGCAAAAAGAAAACGGCGAAGGGAATTAAAATCCTTTCGCCGTTTGATATTTTGTAGATAAATTATTTTCTTATTAACTGAATCGTGAAGCCCGCGTTATCGCCCGCTAAGTGGAGTTTTACTATCTTTCCGCAGTCTTTTACTATCGTGTCGGGGTCTACGGAAAAGCCGCGTTTCGTAAGGTAGTGGATACAACGTTCGAGGTTGGGGGAAGAGAAAGCTATATGCCCTATATTGCCGTTATGGTTTTCTTTGACTACCTCGATACAGTTTACGGTGGTTTTGTCGGGTTCGTAATTGCCGCCGGAAAGTTTGGAGAAAGTTTTCAGAAGTTCCGTCCCCGTCGTGGGGTCGGTGTTTATTGCGACGTGGTCGAGCTTTATATCCAACATTTTGTTTATGCTTTCCCTTGCGGTGGTGGCTATTTCCTGATAGCGTTTTTGCTTTAACAGTTCTTCGTTTACGATATAGGTTCCGCCGCAGCAAAGAACCTGTCCGAAAGAAAGATAATTATTGAGATTATCGGCGTTTACGCCGCCCGTAGGAATGAATTTCATAAAAGGATACGGTCCGGACAGAGCTTTCAGCATATCCACGCCGCCGAGAAGTTCGGCAGGGAAGAATTTTACCGCGCGCAAACCTCTTTCGTAGGCTTGTTCTATATCGCTCGGATTACTGCACCCGGGGAATACCGGCACGCCTAATTCTATGCACTTATCGACGACTTTCGGGTTGAAGGAGGGGGTGACTATGTATTTAGCTCCGGCGTTTACCGCCTCGGTTACCTGCTCGACGGAAATAATCGTTCCCGCGCCGACGAGCATACGTTTGCATTTCGACGTGATAAGTTTTAATACGTCTTTCGCCGCGGCGGTGCGGAAAGTGACTTCCACTACGTCGATACCCACGCCGTTAAGAACGCCCGTAAGGGGAAGCGCGTCGAGTATGTTGTTTATTTTAAGGAGCGGAACTATTCCTGCGAGGTCGAGCCTTTTTAGTACTTTGTTATAGTTGTTGGAAAATCCGGTAGGTAATTTCATTTTTCGTACACCCTTATATTATGATATGATAAAAACATCATCCCTTATGATAAGTATATCATAGCGGCAGTAGTATTTCAAGACGCAATTTGTACAGGGAGCGTCCTATACGCGTCGCGTTACGCGGCAAAAAACAGGAAAAAACAATTTTACGAAATATAAAGCACTTTGCTTTTCGGGAGCCTTGAAAAATCTACGTCTCGTTTTCGCAAAAAATCAACTCACCTATGCCGTTCCCGCAAGTCTTTTACGCGTGCGTATTTACAAAAAAGACGCTATATATTGCAAACGAAATCGTTGTATGTTAAAATTATTCCATATAATCGGAGGAACAATGTCAAAAAAATCTCTCGTAGGATTAGTTGCGTCGATAGTATCTTTCGTCGCGCTTATGATAGTCGCTACCTTTTACGACTTGCAAATTTCCGTCGCCATCGGAAACGCCGACAGCGTATACGGACAGTTTTTTAACTTTTTGGGAGAAACCCCTTTATGGTTCGGTATTCCGCTTTCTTTCCTGATACTGTTCAGAGCGGTGGACAAAAACAATACGTTCTATAAATGGTTAAAACCCGTTCTGCTTATATGCGTATTCGTAGGATTTTTCTTCTTCGCCCGTTACCTTATGGACGAAATGACGGCGGAACTCAAATGGAAATACCTGTACGTTACCCTTTTCGGTCTTGCGATGACGGGGGTAGCTTTACTCTGCGTCAAGAATATCGACGACGAGGTTTTCAAAAAATTAGTGATTTTCGCGATACTCACCCTTGCGATAATCGTCGTAAGTCAAGCCTTGGTTACGGCGATGAAATATATCTGGTCGAGGCAAAGGTTCCGTAACCTGCAAGTAGGCAACGTATATTTAGGTACGTCGGAAGGTTTCACGCCCTGGTACAAACCTACTTTCGGGCGTCATAATCCCGACGTTCTTTACCCCGACGCTCTCGGCGGCAAATCGGATAAGGGGGCGTACCGTTCTTTCCCGAGCGGTCACACGGCTGCCGCGGCGGTAACGTTCGCAATTACGATATTGCCCGACCTTTTCGAAAAATTGAAAAAATACAAAGCCGTGTTCTACGTCGTACCGGTAGTCTATACGGCGCTCGTCGCGGTGTCGAGAATAGTAAACCGCGCGCATTATTTAAGCGACGTCACGGTAGGAGGTTTCCTTACCGCCGGCATAGCCTTTTTATTTAAGTACCTTATTCAAAAAATTTGGATTAAGCGTAAATTCTATGGATACGAAAACTTCGTCGAACCCGTCGATAATACCGACTTAACGGAAAAGGCGGCGTAAAGTGACGGAATCGCTGTATGAGTTTTTAATTGCCGAGTGCGTAAAGAATCCCGAAGAACGGAAGATATATTTCGGTAGGGATATAACAGGGGCTGAACTTATCCGCGACGTAAACGCCGTAGGCGGATTTTTACAAAGCCGCGGAATAAAAAAAGGCGACGTCGTGGCGATATGCTTACCTAATATTCCGCAGGCGATAGTGGCTCTGTACGCGATTAACGCCGTCGGAGCCGTTGCGTACGTTCTGCACCCGAAGACGGGAGCCGATTTTTTGGCGGGCGAAATAAAGAACGTCGGCGCGAAAGCGGTATTTTTACTCGATAGGTTCCTTAATAAATATAAAAAGGTTACCGAAAACGGTATTTTAACGATAGCGTGCCGAATGAGCGACTACCTTCCGTATCCCGAAAAAATAGTCAGAATTACCGAACCCGTTTTGCCGAAAGGCGTCGTCGTTTTTAAGGAAACCATTAAGTCGGAACCCTTTGTCGCAGTGGAAATTAAATTTAACGACCCCGCCGTGTATCTCAATTCGGGCGGAACTACCGGCGAACCGAAGACCGTCGTTTTGTCCAACGGAGCTTTCAACGAACTTGCTTTTAACGTGCGAGCCACCGCAAGGAAGTGCGAAAAGTACGTCGAAGGAATGGGTATGCTTATGACCTTGCCGCTGTTCCACGGTTTCGGGCTGGGGGTGTGCGTACAGGTGGGGCTTTTGGTAGGCTACGTCGTACCCGTGCCGATTTTCCGACCGTGCAAAGTAATAAAGACTATGAAAAAAATCCCCGTCAATATAATAGTCGGCGTACCGGGGATGTTGCGTAGACTTGCCGAAAAAAAGAATTTTAAGGGGGAATTTTTACGGAATATCCGCCTAATCTTTGCGGGCGGGGATAAAGTCAACGAAGAAGTCAAAAGGAAATTTGAAGAAAGGTTACAAAAAAGCGGGTGCGATACTCTCGTAATGGAAGGGTACGGGCTCAGCGAAGTGGCGAGCGTGGCTACGATAAATACGGAGAGTCCGCATGACGGCTCTCTCGGTCAGCCGATAGAAAAGGTCGACGTAAAAATATTTATCGACGGCAAAGAAGCCGCGGAGGGAGAAGAGGGCGAAATTGCGGTGTGTTCCCCGTCGGTCACTAACGGTTACGTCGACGGAAGTCCGTGCGAATTTTTCTCGTTAGACGGAAAAAATTATCTCGCCACGGGGGATATAGGCTATAAAAAAGGCGAAAGCGTCTATTTCTGCGGCAGAAAGAAAAGAATGTTAAAAATCGGCGGAGTGAACGTCTTCCCGTCGCAGGTGGAAGAAGTCGCGACGCGGTTTTTCGGCGTGAAACAAGCGTGCGCGGTAAGAACCGTCTACAAAAACAAACCCGCGATAAAACTTCTTATCGTCACCGACAAAAACATAGGCGACGAATATAAATCGAAACTCACTGCCTTTATCGGCAAGAACCTCATAAAATACGCCGAACCCCGCATTATCGAACGGGTGGCAGAATTGAAAACCACTCCGTTTGGGAAAGTGGATTATAGGTATTACGAAGAAGACTAAACGGTAAGTCGAAAAATCAACAGTTGAGGAGTTAATTGCCACGGAGTGGCAATTAACGCCGCATCGTCGGCTCGACAAACCTTTTTTGTTTTTTAATGCGTTTCGCTATTTACAACGGCGGTAAATAATGGTAATATATTAAATATATGATTTAGAGGTTTTGTTTTATCACGGAGGATAACGGAACAAATGGTAGTAAGTATTATAATTGCGGGTGTGCTTGCGATAGCTTTTATCGCGATGAGGGTTACGCTCGGCACGAAGAGTGTGAACGGCGGAGTAATCTGTATGTTCGCTAAGACCGTGGCGAGTTTAGGTTTTATCGCGGTGGGCGTCGTGGCTATCTATAACGGCGTAAACAACATTCAGTCCGCCATATTTATGATTTGCGGTATGATTTTCGGACTTATAGGCGATATGGTGCTTGACCTTAAAGTCGTCTACCTGAAACAACCGGAAGAAGGCGTTTACCTTACCGGCGGAATGGTAAGTTTCGGCTTGGGACACGTCATGTATATTATCGCGGTATGTCTTTTACTTAAAGACGTGGTTACGTTGGCTCTCGGCGGAGTATGCGTGGCGGTAGCGGCGGTGCTTGCTTTCGCTATGGTATTCGGCGGAGAAAAGTTTATGGGCTTCCGTTTCGGGAAGTTCACCATACATTCGATTTTGTATGCGTTCGTGCTTATTTTTATGAGCGCGTTCGCGATAGGAACCTGTATCGTCATGAAGAACACGCGTATGCTTCTTTTCGCGATAGGTATGGTATTGTTCCTCTTGTCCGACGTCGTACTTACGCAGATGTACTTCGGCGGCAGACCCAAAGATAAAACTCTTTGCGTAATAAATCACGTTTTGTATTACGCGGCGCAGATAGTATTGGCAAGTTTTATGTTCACTATGTAAAAAATCAAGGAGGCAAAAATGAACGTTTGGCACGACATCAGTCCCGAAAGGATTCACCCGGAAGATTTCCTTACCGTAATCGAAATCAGCAAAGGCAGTAAAAACAAATACGAACTCGATAAGCAGAGCGGATTATTGATACTCGACAGAGTTCTTTACACGTCCACCCATTATCCGGCTAACTACGGTTTTATTCCCCGTACTTACAGCGAAGACAACGACCCGCTCGACGTACTCGTGCTGTCCACCGAAGAAATCAAACCCATGGCTATATGCCGTTGCTACCCCATCGGTATGATTAAGATGACCGACGACGGATACAACGACGAAAAAATCGTGGCTATTCCGTTTAAGGAACCGAGCTATAACAGCTATACCGATATAGAACAGCTCCCGAACCACGTTATGGACGAAATATGCCACTTCTTTACCGTGTATAAGGAATTGGAAGGCAAGCGTACCGCTAACATTACCGTATCCGACAAGCAGTCCGCGATAAATACGATAGCAAACGCTATGGACGCTTACAACAAGAAATTCCTGCCCGGCAGATAAAAAATGAGGATACTTAACCGCCGTATTGCCGCTTTTTCGGCGGCGGCGCTCATGACAGGCGTATTTATCGGCGGTTTGGTAATCGACAATATAATTTTATTGATAAGCATACCCGTCGCGTTAACGGCGATAGGCGTGCTTTTTCTTTGCAAAAAATTCCCGACCCTTTTTGCCGTATACCTTTGTCTTGCAGTGGGAATAGCGGCTTTCGCGATAGATTATACCGTATATAAAGGTAGGGAAACGGCGGGCTATTACGAGATAGAAGCGAGAATAGAGAAAGTCGGCAACGGCTACTATTTAGCCGACGACGTGCGGCTTAACGGCAAGTCCTGCGTAGGCAAAATTAAAATAAACTACGATAAAGAACTCGATTCGGGCGACGAAGTGTATTTATACGGAGCAGTGGAAACTTTGGACGTAAATATTACGGACAGCTATTCGAGTTGGTTATTCGCGAAGAAAGTAAGGTACGAGACCGACGCCGAAGCGGTGGACGTACTCGGCGTGAACAAAACCGTATTCGAAAAGATAAGGGATAGGATTACCGCGCCGATGGAAAAATTTATGTCGACGGACGACGCCGGGATAGCGAAAAGTCTTATCTTCGGCGACAAGTCGGATTTGAGCGTAAAGGATAACGAAATAATAAGAGGCACGGGGCTTAGTCACATATTTGCGCTAAGCGGTCTGCACGTAGGGTTTCTGATGGCGATAATCGTGTTTTTGAGTAAGAAGTTAAAAGCGTCGCCCGTCGTCACTCTCGTCGTAAGCGTGGCGGTACTCGCAGTATACGGGTTCGTTACCGGCTTTCCGTCGGGACTTAAAAGAGCCGCCGTTATGACTATTCTGTGTCTTATCGCTCCTATGGTAAAGGCGAAGAACGACGCTCTTAACACTCTCGGCGCGGCGTGCTTTGTTATAATTCTTACAAACCCGCGTGAACTTTTCGATTTGTCTTTTCTTATGAGCGCGGCGGCAGTGTTCGGAATAGCGCTGTTTTATAAACCCTTTTCTGCGTTCTTTACGGGGAAGAAAGGAGGAGGATTAAGAAAGTTTTTGGGCGAAGGCACGGCGCTTACTCTATCGTCTAACGCGGCTCTTTTCCCTATATGCTGTAACGTGTTCGGCAGTATCGCGGTATACTCCGTCGTCGCCAACCTTATTATTTTGCCGCTCGTTAGTTTTACGTTCACATTGCTTGCGGTATCGGCTATTCTTACGTTCATATTTTCGGGGTTCGGCGTACTATATTATTTAGTTCAGTTCCCCATAATAGCGGTAAGAATAATTTGCGGTTTTATTTATTCCTTGCCGTACGCTACCGTAAGCGTGACGAGTCTCGGGATAAGTTCTGTCTTTTACGTCGCGGCGATAGTAGTCTGTTCCCGTTTCGTAAAGTTAAAGTCTACGCCGAAAATAATTACCGTCTGCGTGCTTGCCGCGTTGTGGGCGGTAACTTTTATCGTGTTTTAACCAAAATTTAGGAATATATCGCTTTTGTTTTCACACCATAAGGTTAAGGACGGCAAATTTTTGTTTGTCGGTCTTACTTAAAGTGGAGGAAAATATATGAAAACGACCGGTATAGTAAGGCGTATAGACGAATTGGGGAGAGTGGTTATTCCCAAAGAATTAAGGCGAACGATGAGAATAAAGGAAGGCGAGGAGATGGAGGTTTTCGTCGCGCCCGACGATACGCTCGTTCTGAAAAAATATTCGCCGCTGAAAGCTATGGAAGACTTTTGCAAAGAGTACGCCGAAGCGGTATACAGAGTTACCGGGCATAACTGCCTTATCTGCGATAACGACGTTTTTTTGGCGGCGGCAGCCGATAAGGCTACCTATTGCGGCAAGAGAATAAGTAAAGTCCTGGAAAAACTTTTGTCGGAGCGTAAAGCCGTTTACCTTAAAGGTAACGCTATTATAAGCGTAGCAAACGAAGGAGTTGAATATAAGGATATGGCGATTACGCCGATAATAACGAACGGCGACGTGACGGGCGGTATAGTCCTTTTAGGAAAAACTTCGGTAGGAGAAAGCGGCGTTCAGATAGCCACGATAGCGGCGGACTTCCTTGCGAAACAGTTTCAATAACCGATGAAAAAAACCTTTCTTTCGGGCGCGGGAGTATTGGCTCTCAGCGTAATTTTCGCCAAAGTTCTGGGCGCGGCGTACAGAATACCGCTCGCAAATATTCTCGGAACGGACGGAATGGGCTTATATCAGTTCGTTTATCCCGTGTTTGCCCTTTTGCTTACTCTTTCAAGCGGAGCGATACCCACCGCGGTGTCGATTACCGTAAGCAAACTTCTTGCTAACGGCGATACCGAAGGAGCGAAACGCTCGTTTAACGTGATTTTACGGTTGGCGATAATCGTAGGGTGCGTAGGTACGGGCGTGCTTTTAATCTTAGCGTATCCTTTATCGAAGTTGCAGTCGGCAGAAGCCTTTTTAGGGTATCTCACGATAGCCCCCGCCGTGTTCATAGTGACGGTAATTTCGGCGTTCAGGGGGTACTTTATGGGCAACAAAAATATGGTGCCGAGTTCCGTAAGTCAGATTACCGAAGGGATAGTAAAACTCGGAGTGGGAATAAGTCTGTCGTTACTTTTATTGCCGTACGGCTTGAAATACGCCGTGGCGGGAGCGTTGTTCGGGGTGGTGGCGAGCGAGATAGTGACCCTTGCCGTAATGTTTTTTATTTACCTTAAAGAAAAAGGCGGTTTCGTAAAAATAAAATTATCCGCCGAGAAAGAGTCCGTTAAAGAAGTGGCGAAGATAATTACGCCCCTTATTCTGTGCGGAATAATTCTGCCGCTCAGTCAATTCCTCGACAGTATTTTTATAGTCAACCTATTGAGAATAAGGTCGCAAGAAAACGCGACGGGACTTTACGGACTGTACGGCGGTGCGGTTACGCCGCTTATCAATCTGCCCGTAATGGTTTGCATTACGCTCGGTATAGCCGTCACGCCGCAAATGGTGGAGGGCAAGGAAAAACACGACGTGGATTTTATTATGGACAAGTGTAACGTCGCAACCAAACTTACCTTTATGCTCGGAGTACCGTTCGTGTTCGCGTTCACGTTTATGTCGGAAGGGATAGTAAGTTTGCTTTTCCCTGCGCTCGGCGGAGAAAAATTGGCTTTGGCGGGAAGTTTACTTCGGATTTCTTCGTCGGGAGTACTCGGATTAAGTCTGTTTCAGATATATTCGGCGATGCTGCAAGGACTGAACAAAACGAAAGTTCCCGTCGTTATAATGTCGGTATGTATGGCGGTAAAAACGGTAATTTACGCCCTCCTTACCCCGTACGTCGGAATAAAAGGGGTGGCGATAGGGAGCGTGATAGGATACGGGTTGAGCGGCGTTATTATAATGATATATTTTTTTAATTACGTCAGAGTCGGCGACAACCTTATGAAAAACGTTAGTCTAATTACCCTTTGCGGTGTTATAATGGGGTTCGTGATATTTATGAGCGACAAGTTTACCGCAGGCAAGGTAGGAGTGGTAATCGTGGGAGTAGTTTCCGCGGCGGTGTACGCGATAGCGTTGTTTACGCTGAAGGTTTTTTCGCGAGAAGAACTTTTTTCGATGCCGTTAGGGAAGTATCTCGTCGCCATAGATAAAAAAATTCACGGTTAAGGCAGGGCAGTATGGATTTTAACAGGTTTTCGGGCGAGAGCGTAGCGTTTTACCGCGAAGAAGATTTTTTACAGAGAAGACATAATCAGTTCGACACGAACGTAAAAACCGTGGTGTTCGAGATAACCGACGCGGAAAAGGTAAAAGCGAAGATAGACAAGCTGTTCGGCGGGGCGAAGTATGCGGAAAGGGAAGACTACATAGCAATAGAACCCGTGGACACTTTTGCGAAGACTAATTTTAATTTTTCCGATTTGGAAGAGATAGTTTATAGACTGAGAGACCCCGACGGGTGTCCGTGGGACAGGGCGCAGACGAATAAGACCATAAGAAAAAACATTATAGAAGAAGCGTACGAACTCGTCGAAGCCGTCGATTCGGACGACAACGAAAAGATGAAAGAAGAGAGCGGCGACGTAATGTTGCAGAGCGTGCTTACTTCGGCAATCGCCGCCGACGAAGGGCGGTTCGATATAGACGACGTGATATCCGGGTTGTGTCGCAAGCTCATTTTTCGTCATACTCACATCTTCGGCAAAGACAAAGCGAACGACGCCGAAGAAGCGTTGAAGTTCTGGGACAAGGCGAAAGCGAAAGAAAAGCATTACGCGTCGGTAAAAGACAAGGTGGACAGTATCCCCGTCACATTCGGAGCGTTGATGTACGCCAACAAACTTCAGAAGTACATAAAAAAGACGGGTTTCGATTTTTCCGATATTCAGGGCGCTGTCGATAAACTTTACGAAGAAGTGGGCGAATTTTTAGCCGCCGACGAAAAGAATAAGGAGAACGAAGCGGGGGATATACTTTTCTCTGCGGTCAATATTTTGCGAATGGCGGATATCGACCCCGAAGTCGCCCTTAACGGAACGACGGCAAGGTTTAAGAAAAGATTTTTCTACGTTATAGAGCAAGCCGAAAAGCAAGGTAAAAACGTGGAAGACCTTACTCTCGACGAGATGGAAAAATATTATCAAGAAAGCAAAAAATACGAATGATAACGAATAACGGAACCGACCTTATTTTCGCTCCCGTCGCGGGATACTCCGACGTGGGACTCCGCACTCTCTGCGCTCGCTACGGCGCGGGGCTTTGCTATACCGAAATGGTGAGCGCGAAAGGACTGCATTACAGGAACAAGAATACGAAAGACCTTTTGTATTTAGGGGCGGAAGAGAAGAATACCGGGGTCCAGCTATTCGGCTCCGAACCCGAAATAATAGCCGAAGCCATAGCGAGTAAGGAACTTGAAAAGTTCGGAATAGTAGACCTTAATATGGGGTGTCCGGTACCCAAAATCGTAAATAACGGCGAAGGCAGCGCGTTGATGAAATCGCCTGACAAGATATATTCCATAGTGAAAGCTGCGGCGGAAGTCAAAAAAAACAAACTTCTTACCGTCAAGATTAGAGCAGGATATTTTAACGGCTACGAAAACGCCGACGAGTGCGCCGCGGCTATTGAAAGCGCGGGAGCGGATATGGTGACGGTACACGGCAGAACGAGAGAAATGTTCTATTCCGGCAAAGCCGATTTAGGTATTATCGCGAAAGTAAAAAACGCGGTAAGAATCCCCGTCTGCGGCAACGGCGACGTAACGGACAGGGAAAGCTATTTAAGAATGAAAGAAACGACGGGCGTCGATTACGTAATGATAGCGAGAGGAGCCTTCGGCAGACCGTACGTTTTTTCCGAAGTTCAGGGCAAGGAATACGACTTTAATATAAAGAAAGCGATAAACGAGCATATAGATTTGTTGAGCTTTTTACCTGAAAGAACGGTCGTGAACTGTATGAAAAAGCATATCGCTTTTTATCTCAAAGGTCTTCCCGGGCAAAAAAAAGTAAAAGAAAAAGTGTTCTCGGCACAAAAAATCGAGGAGTTGCGTACTTTGATTGACGGTCTTGCCGAGTGAGGGGTATAATGGCGGAAAAAATATTCGCTGAAAGCCTAACGGGAGATATAAAATGAAAGTATACAATTTTGCGGCAGGACCGTCCATGATGGCGGACGAAGTCAAGCGCGCGGCACAAAGAGATTTTTTGGATTATAACGGGAGCGGAATGAGCGTGGTAGAGATGAGCCACCGTTCCAAATGGTACGACGAAATTCATAACGAGGCGTTATCTTCGTTCAGAGAGCTTATGAAAGTTCCCGACGATTATTACGTTTTGTTTTTGCAGGGCGGAGCCTCGATGCAGTTCGAAGCCGTACCGCTTAACCTTTTACAAAAAGGCAGAGCCGACTATATAGTCACCGGCAATTTTTCAAACAAGGCGTACAAGGAAGCCGTTAAATACGGCGATATAGCTTGCGTGGCGAGCAGTAAGGAAGATAATTACACCTATATTCCCGACGTGGATAAAATAAGTTTCCGAGGGGATACCGATTACGTGCATATCACGGCTAACAATACGATTTTCGGCACGAAGTACGAAAAATACCCCGACGTAAACAATCTCGTCGCGGACATGAGCAGTATGATTTTGAGCGAACCCGTAGACGTAAGCAGATTTAACCTTATTTACGCGGGCGCGCAAAAAAACGTAGGCCCGGCGGGACTTACCATAGTCATAGTAAGGAAAGACCTTATAAACAATCCTATGCCGATTTGCCCGACTATGTTAAGATATTCCACCCAAGCGGAAAACAACAGCCTGTACAACACGCCCCCCGCCTTTTCCATATATATGGCGATGCTCAATTTCAGGTGGTTAAAAAAGATTGGCGGCGTGGAGGCGATATACGAAAAAAATAAGTATAAAGCGAAGTTGCTGTACGACTTTATCGATAATTCCGACTTTTACACTAACCCCGTAAGAGCCTGCGACCGCTCTATTATGAACGTTCCGTTCGTGACCCCTGATAAGGACCTTGACGCGAAGTTCGTAAAGGAAGCGACGGAAAGAGGGCTCGTATCCTTAAAAGGACACAGATTAGTGGGCGGAATGAGAGCGAGTATCTACAACGCAATGCCGGTGGAGGGAGTAAAGGCTCTCATCGACTTTATGAAAGATTTTGAAAAGGAGAACGGGTAAATGTACGGGATAAAGAAGTTAAATAAAATAAGCCCCGTAATAGAAGAGGTCTTCGACGAAAAGTACAGTATAAGCGACGACGAAACCGACCCCGTCGGGATAATTGTAAGAAGTTACGATATGTCGGACTACGCCGTAAATAATAATCTTCTCGCGATAGGCAGAGCGGGTGCGGGGGTAAACAATATTCCCGTGCGGAAAATGACGGAAAAAGGCATAGTCGTGTTCAACACTCCCGGGGCTAACGCCAACGCGGTAAAGGAGCTTACCGTCTTAGCCATGCTTTTGGCTTCACGCGACGTAATCGGCAGCAATTTATGGGTAAACTCGTTGGAAACCGACGTCGCGAAAACCGCCGAAAAAGGCAAATCTCGGTTTGCGGGAAGAGAAATATTCGGGAAAAAGGTAGGAGTAGTAGGTTTAGGAGCTATCGGCGTACTCGTCGGCAACGCCTGCGTAAATTTAGGTATGGAAGTAGTAGGTTACGACCCGTATCTTACCGATAGTAACCGTGAAAAACTCGATAAAAGGATAAAGTTAGCGGGTTTGGACGAAGTTTTGTCGGAAAGCGATATAATTACCCTGCACCTACCCTTACTCGACGGCACGAAGAATTTAATCGACGATAAAGCCGTGGAGAAGATGAAAAACGGCGTAATTTTAATAAATATGAGCAGGGGCGGTTTAGTAGATTTCGACGCGGTAAAGAAAGGTATAGCCTGCGGCAAAATAGCTAAATACGTCGTAGACTTCCCCGACGAAAAGGTGATAAGGCAGGAAAACGTAATAGTTTTTCCGCATCTCGGAGCAAGCACGGACGAGGCGGAAGACAACTGCGCAAGGTCTGCGGCGGAACAGCTGAAAGACTATATCGAGAACGGCAACGTATTGCACGGCGTGAATTTTCCGTCGGTGAATAAACCGAGAACCGACAAAATAAGAACCTGCGTTTTCGCCACGACGGCAGCGAAAGAGTATCTCGAAAATTTACCTTACGACAAAGTTATCGGAGAAAAGAACGGTTACGTTTACGCAATAATCGACGCGGCGGAAGACATAAAATCAGCCGCCGACGGAATAATAAGAGTAAGAAAAATCGTTTAGAAAATTTTAATTAAACCGTTTATAAAGTTACTTCCCGACGACAACCGAAATCGTCGGGAAATTTTTATGCATATCCGCGGCGTATAAAGGTTCGCGAAGGGCGTTTTTTTCGTGAAAATAAAATTTTTATCCCGTCGTTATTGACGGTTTATACTTACGGTTGTATAATTAAGGGCGATTATAAGGGGAAGTCCGAAAAGGATTTTTTTGAAAGAAGGAACTTATAAGTATGGAAAATATCATCGAAATAAAAAATCTCGACAAGTCGTTCAAAGAGGTCCACGCGGTCAACGATTTATCGTTCAACGTAAAGAGAGGGGAGCTTTTCGCTTTTCTCGGAGTGAACGGCGCGGGGAAGTCCACTACGATATCCATTATGTGCGGCACGCTCAAAAAAGATAACGGGAGCGTAGTTATAGACGGATATTCCGCAGATACCGATATGAAAAAAATCACCGAAGAAATAGGAGTCGTTTTCCAAAACTCGGTGCTTGACGGCGTGCTTACGGTTAAAGACAATCTCTATTCGAGAGCGAGCCTTTACGGAATAACAGGTAAAGAAGCGAAAGCTAAGATAGACGAACTGTCGAAACTGCTCGACTTCGAGAACCTTATGAACAGAACTTTATGCAAACTGTCGGGCGGACAGAGAAGAAGAATCGACGTGGCGAGAGCATTGTTGCACGATCCGAAAATTCTCATTCTGGACGAGCCGACTACCGGGCTCGACCCGCAAACGAGAAAAATTCTTTGGCAGGTAGTGGAAGATTACAGAAAGAGCAAAGGTATGACGGTTTTCCTCACCACGCACTATATGGAAGAAGCCGCCGACGCCGACTACGTCGTGATACTCGATTCCGGAAAAATATCCGCCGAAGGCACGCCGCTCGAACTTAAAAATAAATACACGGGCGATTTCGTGACGGTCTACAACGCCGACGAAGAGAGGATAAAGAGCCTTAACCTTCCTTACGAAAAGATAAGAGACGCTTTCCGTATAGAGGTAAAGGACACCGAAGCCGCCCGTGACCTTATCGTGGCTCATCCGGAACTTTTTACCGATTTTGAAATAACCAAAGGCAAGATGGACGACGTATTTTTGGCGGTTACGAGTAAAAAACTCGTGGGAGGGAACTGACGATGAAAACCTTTCTTGCAATGACTAAAAGGAATATAAAGGTATTTTTCAAGGACAAAGGAATGTTCTTTGCTTCCTTGATTACGCCGTTACTGCTTCTTATTTTGTACGCAACTTTCCTTGCGAAAGTGTACAAAGACAGTTTTAACAGTGCATTGCCCGACTTTATATCGGTATCGGAAAAGTTAGTAAACGGCACCGTCGCGGGAGAACTTTTTTCTTCCATATTAGCGGTATGCTGCGTGACGGTAGCATTTTGTTCCAACACTCTTATGGCGGCGGATAAGGTGAGCGGCGCGAGAAAAGATTTGTTCATCACTCCCGTCAAAAAGTCCGTTATCGCGTTGTCATATTACGTCGGGACTCTTTTGACTACCCTTATAGTCATAGCGGTGGCAATGGGCGCTTGCTTTATTTACATCGCGGTCAACGGGTGGTTCCTTACTTTCGGCGACGTAATGCTCCTCATTCTCGACGTGTTTTTACTGTCGCTTTTCGGCACGGCGTTTTCTTGTATAATAAATTCGTTTTTGAAGACGCAAGGACAGATTTCGGCGGTAGGCACGGTAATTTCGGCGGGGTACGGCTTCATTTGCGGCGCGTATATGCCCATATCTAATTTCGGGAGCGGACTTCAGAAGACTCTTTCGTTGTTGCCCGGGACTTACGGCACGTCGCTTATAAGAAACCACGCTTTGAGGGGAGTCTTCGCGGAGATGACGAAGGAAAACTTTCCGCCCGAAGTTATCGAAGGTATTAAGGACAGCGTGGACTGTAATATTAAATTTTTCGGACGCGCGGTAAGCATATCCGCTATGTACGCGATAATCTGCGCGTCGATAGCGGTTCTTATAGGAGTCTACGTCCTTATAAACGTGCTCGATAAAAAAGCCGATTAAATAAAAAACTATAATTTACCGCAATAAAAAGACCGTTTCCGAAAAGAAACGGTCTTTGTTTTCGTGCGACGAAAAGGATTATTCTTCTCCTTTAAGGTATTTTATTTCCAAAGTTTTCGCGCGGTCGACGAACAACTCTTCGTAAAGGTCGTGCCATACGCCGTTGTCGATTTCGAGTATGCCGATTTCCTGTTCGATTTTTTCGGGGTCGTCGGCGTACTTTTTCTGAATTTTTGCGATGAGCCTGTTCTTTTTTTCTTCGAGTTTCCGATACTGCTTATCTCGTTTAGCGGTTATTTTATCCATTTCGACTTTGTAAGCCGCGTGTCTTTCTTCTTCGGTCAAAACTTTTTTTGCCATAATAAAAATCTCCTTACCGATATATTTTAAGGGAAGTTCTCTTTTTTGTCAATATACGCTTTTCGGCGTAAAGCTATATGCCGCCACTCCTGTATTTATGCTTTGGGGGAGTAGTTGGGCGCTTCTTTCGTTATGGAAATATCGTGCGGATGGCTTTCGATGAGAGCGGCGTTGGTTATTTTAACAAACTCGGCGTCTGTCCTCAACGCGTCTATCGTGCCTTTGCCGCAATATCCCATGCCCGAACGGATTCCGCCGACCATCTGGAAGATTATGTCGGAAAGTTCTCCCTTGTAAGGAACTCTTCCTTCCACCCCTTCGGGTACGAACTTGGTGCTGTCTTCCTGGAAGTAACGGTCTTTGCTGCCCGCTTCCATTGCGGAGATGCTGCCCATACCGCGATAAACTTTGAAACTTCTGCCCTGATAGATTTCGAGCGCTCCCGGGCTTTCTTTCGCACCGGCGAGAAGGCTGCCGACCATTACCGCGCTTGCGCCCGCTCCGATAGCTTTTACCATATCGCCCGAGAACTTTATTCCGCCGTCGGCTATCACGCGTTTGCCGAGCTTGTCGGCTTCTTCCGCGCAGTCCATTATTGCCGTTACTTGCGGGACTCCTATACCGGCGACTACTCTCGTAGTGCAGATAGAACCGGGTCCTATTCCTACCTTAACCACGTCCGCGCCCGCTTCGATTAAAGCTCTCGTAGCTCCCGCGGTAGCCACGTTGCCGGCGATTATGGGAAGGTCGGGGAAAGCGTCTCTTATCTTTCTTACCGAGTCTATTATCATCTGATTATGCCCGTGAGCGGTGTCTATCGCTATTATGTCCACCTTTGCGTCGACGAGAGCTTTTACTCTGTCCATACAGTTTTTACCTACGCCGACGGCAGCTCCCGCGAGCAGTCTGCCGTTTTTGTCCTTTGCCGAATGGGGGTACTGAATGGATTTTTCGATGTCCTTTATAGTAATAAGCCCTTTAAGACGATATTGATCGTCCACTATGGGGAGTTTTTCTATGCGGTGTCTGCCGAGAATTTTTTGCGCTTCTTCGAGAGTTGTTCCGACGGGGGCGGTAATTAAATTGTCTTTTGTCATAACTTCGCCTATCGGGCGGTCGAAATTCGTTTCGAAACGCAAATCGCGGTTTGTTAAGATGCCGACGAGTTTGTCTCCGCGAGTGATAGGCACGCCGCTTATTTTGTATCTGCGCATAAGTTCGAGCGCGTCGGTGACGAGATTGTCGGGAGATAGGAAAAACGGGTCGGTAATTACGCCGTGTTCGCTACGCTTTACCTTGTCTACCTGTAAAGCCTGTTCTTCGATGGATAAATTTTTGTGAATGATGCCGAGACCGCCTTCTCTCGCCATGGCGATAGCCATTCCCGATTCGGTGACGGTGTCCATAGCCGCGCTCAGAATAGGTATCTGCAAATTGATACCGGGCGCAAGATTTACGCTTAAATCAACGTCTTTGGGAACTACCGTACTGTGTTGAGGAACGAGGAGAACGTCGTCGAAAGTAAGTCCTTCTTTAAGAATTTTTGCCATAAAAGCTCCTGTAAATATTAGATTATTTACACTGCATTATAACTTAAAGGAAAGCACCCTGTCAAGCGTTACGGAGAGCCGTATTATATGGCGGCGGATTATGCAAAAAGCAGACTCGTTCGACCGAATTCCCGTCGTTTGTCTATTTTTCGCAGAATTTTGCAGGCGAGATATATTTATAATGTGAGCTATGGGAAGAAAAATTTTGATTACGGGCGGAAAAGGCGGAGTGGGTAAGACCTCTTTCACGGCGTCGATAGGGCGGTGCCTTGGTTTAGTCGGCAAAAAGACCGTACTTGTCGACGGCGATATAGGACTAAATAATCTCGACGTAGCCTTGAACGCCGAAGATAAAATTATTTACGACGTGGGCGACGTGGCGAGCGGAAAGGCGACTATCGGTCAGGCTCTTATAAAAATAGAACCTAACCTTTACCTTATGCCGAGCGTGACGGCGTGTTCTTCTTTCGTGACCGACGAAATCTTCAAGGAAATAATAGACGAAGTCGCTACCGAGGCCGATTACGTCTTTATTGACTGCCCGGCGGGGGTGGAGCGTAACTTTTTACGGGCGGCGAAATGCACCGACGAAAGTATCATAGTGACCACGCCGCACTTGTCGGGAGTAAGAGACGGGTATAAGACCGCGAAAATTCTCGCAGGATTAGGATATAACGAACAATCTCTCGTGGTAAACAGAGTAAAGTACGGCAACGTCGAAAAAAATCTTTCGTTAAGTCCGGAGGAAATTGCCGAGGCTATGCGACTGGAACTTATCGGAATAATCCCCGAAAGCGGCAACGTGGACGTAAGCGGTATAGCCGACGTATCGTCGAAAAAAGACCCCGCCGCTATTTCGTACCGAATGATAGCGGACTATCTTATCGGGCGAGGGAAAAGACTTTTCGACTACCGAAAAAACGGCAGGTCGTTAAGGTCTGTTATCGGCAGAATAAAGGAATCGTTATGAGCGGAACAAACGACTTTTTGAGATTAAAGAAGATATTAAATAACGACGATAAGGGTATCCCTAACGAGGTTTTGGAGATACTGAAATCGGATATTAGGAAAATATTTACCGAATACTTCGTTCTTGGCGAAGAGAATATCGACGTGTCGTACGAATACGATAAAGAGGGGGGATATAAAATAGCCGTCGCGTGTTTTGCGACGGCTGTCAAGAAAGTGACCGTATTCCGATAGACTTAATTAAAATCGTCGAGAATATCGAACGTGGCGAAGTAATCGGCTACCGTTTCCGCGCGGCGGATAAGTCGGAAAGAGCCGTCTTTACTTAATAGAATTTCCGCGCTGCGAAGTTTTCCGTTGTAGTTATATCCCATCGAAAAACCGTGCGCCCCGGCGTCGTGGATAGCTAAAATATCTCCGATATCGAGTTCGGGCAAGGTTCTGTCCACGGCGAACTTATCGCTGTTTTCGCAGAGTGACCCCACTACGTCGTAAACGTGGTCGCAAGGGCTGTCTTCTTTTCCCAAAACGGTAATATGGTGGTACGCGCCGTATATAGCGGGACGCATAAGGTTGGCGGCGCAGGCGTCCACTCCGGCGTACTCTTTATAGGTATGTTTGAAGTGGATTACCGTGGTAATAAGGTGTCCGTAAGGAGCGAGCATATATCTGCCCAACTCGGTAAAGATTTTTATTCCGTCGATACCTTTTTCGGTAAACTCTTCTTCGTAGGCTTTTTTTACGCCGTTCGCTATTACGAAAATATCGTTTTTTTCTCGGTCGGGCAGATAGGGAATACCTATTCCGCCGCTTAAATTGACGAAAGAAAACTTGGCTCCCGTTTCGTCGAGAAGTTCTTTCACCGTGCGAAAAAGTATTCTCGCAAGTTCGGGGTAATATTCGTTACCTAAGGTGTTGCTCGCGAGAAAAGCGTGAATACCGAATTCCTTTACCCCCTCGGAAAGAAGAATTTTCACCGCTTCGGTAAGTTGCCGACGGGTAAGACCGTATTTCGCGTCGGCAGGGTTGCCCATAATCTTATTGCCGATTTTGAAGTCGCCGCCGGGGTTAAAGCGAAGACAGATTTTTCCGGGGATACCGGCGTATTTTTTAAGGAAAGGTATATGGGTTATGTCGTCGAGATTTATTATGGCGTTGAGTTTTCTTGCGTAGACGAACTCTTCCGCCGCCGTTTCGTTGCTCGAAAACATAATTTCGTCGCCGTAAAAACCGCATTTTTCCGCCATTATAAGTTCGGTAAGGGAAGAACAGTCCACGCCGCAACCGTGTTTTTTGAGAAGTTTCAGAATTTCCGGGTTCGGAGTGGCTTTTACCGCAAAATATTCCTTGAACCCTTTATTCCACGAAAAGGCGGAATACAGTTCGTCGGCGTTTTTTTCTATGCCGTCCTCGTCGTAAACGTGGAAAGGCGTGGGGTAAATTCTCTTAATTTCTTCGGCTTTTTCTTTGGTTATAAACGGTCGTTTCATTCGGTTCTCCTGCAAAGTCGTTTCTTTCGGCTTTTTGCCGATTGCTTAATCGTATTATATATTGCGGAAAAGTTTTTAGTCAAGGATAAAGCCCGCCAAAGGCGGTAAATAGAAAGGAAAAGGGGGAGCGTCCCATGGACGTTGCTTCACGCCGCAAAAAACGGGGAAGATAATTTTAACAAAACTATATAGTCTCAAACGACGATAAAAAGCGGATATAAATTATAGTTTTTTGCAGCTTTCACGAAAACTTCACCTACCGTACTTAGTACGCCTACGTCTCGTTTTCGCAAAAAATCAACGCACCTGAGCCACTCCTACGTAGCAGACGGGAAGGATAGTTTCGACAAAGTTTTCGCGGCGTAAAAAATTAAACGGAGTTTCGTCCGTTCGTTGACAACAATTTTCGGGTATGCTAATATAATGGCGTTGAGGGAGTAGTTTGCGCCCGTAACAAGGCGTGGTAAGTCAACATCCTGATTGGCGTCGGCGACGAAAGGCTAATCTGGCTTATCTTTGTAGACAAGACTCAATGCAATTCGTAACGGTTTTGCATTGAGTCTTTTTTATTTATAACGAAACCTTATTAAGGAAAATTATTCCCGAAAGGGGAACAATAAATAACGGAGGTATCATGGAAGAAAAGTGGTTTTCCGATTCTATAGAATCGGTCAAAGCAAAACTTAACGTGCCGGACGGCGGAATTACCGTGGAAGAAGCGGAAAAAAGGCTCGCCGAGTACGGGAAGAACCAACTTGCCGAAAAGAAGAAAAGGAACGTAATTTTACGGTTTCTCGATCAATTTAAGGACGTAATGGTAATTATCCTTCTATGCGCGGCGGCGGTTACTACGATAGTGGCTCTCGTGGAGAAGAGTTACAGCGAGTTCATCGACGTAGGAATAATTTTGGCTATCGTTATTATAAACGCCATAATAGGCGTCGTGCAGGAATCGAAAGCCGAGCAAGCGCTGGAAGCGTTAAAGAATATGAGTAAACCGTTCGCTAAAGTAAGACGCGGCGGAGAAATCATGAAGGTGGAAAGCTCTTCGCTCGTACCGGGAGATACGGTAATACTCGAAGCCGGCGACGTAATACCTGCGGACTTGCGACTTACCGACAGCCGTTCGCTTAAAATAGAAGAATCCGCTTTGACGGGAGAGTCGTTGCCGAGCGAAAAGGACGCGTTTTGTCTTTGCAAAGAGGACGCGGGAATAGGCGACAGGAAGAATATGGCTTTCTCGACGTCGGTCGTTACTTACGGCAGGGGCGAAGGCGTGGTAATCGGCACGGGAATGAATACAGAAATGGGCAAAATCGCCGATATGCTTTCCGAAAGCGAAGAAGAACTCACCCCCATACAGAAAAAACTCAACAAAACGGGCAAATTTATTTCCTTGGCGGTAGTCGTTATCGCGGCGGTTATATTCGTTGTTACCGTACTTTCGAGTATCCCCTCGATGAAAAATGACAATTCCCTTATTGCCGACACAATTATAGAAGCCTTCATGACGGCGGTAGCTATCGCGGTAGCGGCTATTCCCGAAGGTCTTACCGCGGTAATTACGATAATAATGGCTATCGGCGTGCAGAGAATGAGTAAACGCAACGCAATAATTAAAAAACTCCCCGCCGTGGAAACCCTCGGTTCGACCGAAATAATATGTTCGGACAAGACGGGAACGCTCACCCTTAACAAGATGACGGTAAAGAAGACCTATTCCTTGGGCGAAGCGGGCGAAAAACGCTTGCTCGAATGTATGACTCTCTGTAACGATACCGTGCTTAAACGCGACGGCGATAAGGAAATGCTCATGGGCGACCCGACGGAAACCGCCCTCGTCGCTTACTACAACCTTACCGGAGACAGCGAAGAATTGAAAAAACTCAATCCGAGAGTGGACGAAGTGCCTTTCGACAGCGATAGAAAACTTATGACCACCGTAAACGCAACGCCCGACGGGCGGATAGTCTACACTAAAGGCGCGCCCGATATGCTGATAGAAAAGTGTTCTTATATTCTCGACGGCGACAAGGTAAGAGAACTTACCGCGGAAGATAAGAGAGTAATCGCCGAAAAGAATTCTTATTTTGCTTCCGACGCGTTGAGGGTGCTTGCGTACGCGTACAAAGTCGACGACGGAACGGAGTATGAAAGCAATCTTATCTTTATAGGACTTACGGGTATGATTGACCCGCCGAGAGAAGAAGTCAAAGCAGCCGTCGCAGTCTGCAGAAAAGCGGGAATAACCCCCGTAATGATAACGGGCGACCACAGGGATACCGCTTACGCCATTGCGAAAGAACTCGATATTTGCAACGACGAATCGCAGGTGATTACCGGGGCGGAACTCAATAATATAAGCGACGAAGAACTCGCTAAAAACGTAGATAAGTACAGAGTTTACGCAAGGGTAAGCCCCGAACATAAAGTAAAAATAGTCAAGGCGTGGAAGTCTCGCGGTAAGATAGTGGCGATGACGGGCGACGGAGTAAACGACGCTCCGAGTATAAAAGCCGCCGATATAGGCGTGGGTATGGGTATCACCGGTACCGACGTAACCAAGGGCGCGGCGGATATGGTTCTTGCCGACGACAATTTCGCGACGATAGTCGAAGCGGTTAAAGAAGGGCGTAAGATTTTCGACAATATGCAAAAGACGATACAGTTCTTGCTGAGCGCGAATATCTGCGAAGTCCTTTGCCTGTTTATAGTTACCGTTCTGTTCTCTATTTTAGGTCAGGGCGCGGCGGATTCCTTCCTTTATCCTATACAGATACTGTGGGTAAATCTCGTCACCGACAGCTTGCCCGCGCTTGCTCTCGGAATGGAAGAAGGCAACGACGACATTATGAACAACCCGCCGAGAAAATCCGACGACAACCTTTTTGCCGGACATCTCGGAATAAACATCGTTTATCAAGGCGTATTGCAGACGATAGTCGTTCTTACCGTGTTCCTCGGAGCGCAGTTCGGCGGATGGGGACACGAAGTCGCCGCTTCGATGGCGTTTATTACCTTGTGTCTTATTCAGCTCTTCCATTGTTTCAACTCGAAATCCCTTACGGGAACCATTTTCCACAAAGATATATTCAAGAATAAGTTTATGTTGCTTGCGTTCGGAGTAGGTTGCGTGCTGACGGTAGGCGTAGCGTTAATTCCCGGACTTAACACTATATTCCACGTGGTAGACCTGAACTTGGTACAGTGGCTCGTAGCCGTATTTGCGGCGGCGACGATTATTCCGCTCGTCGAAGCAGGGAAAGCGATAGCAAGATACGTTCATAACAAGAACCTTGCGGCAAAATAAAAATAGTTTGCGGCTATTTGCGGTAAAACGTAACGAAAAAGGGTTTCGGCTTCGGTCGGAACCTTTTTTGTCACGAGAATCGATATTGACCTATAAAGACTTTTGTTATATTCGAGTACGATAGACGACGCTTTCGCGAAAGCCGTAAAAAACTATAATATCTTCTATCCGCTTTTTGTTTAATCTACGGAAATTTAGATTTGAAGACTTGTACGCGTTCGTTTTTTACGGCGTAAAGAAATGTGATTCGGACGCTCCGAGGTAAAATGTGGTTATTGACCTACAAGGACTTTTGTTATATTATTAAAATGTAAAAATATATAAAAATACGGAGACGATATGACCTTAAAGCGATATACGAAAATTTTTATTTTTGCGGCGATACTTATTCTTGCGGCGGTACTTACGATACCGTTCGCTTCGGCTAAGGCGGAGGCGGCAGGTTGGGACGGAACGGCGTCGGCGATTCTTTCGGGCGACGGCACGGAAATCAATCCGTATATCGTAAATTCGGCGGGAGATTTAGCTTATCTTGCCGCAGAAGCGAACGGCGGTAACGATTTCTCGGGCAAAATCATATCGGTTTCCGCAGCCGAAATCGATTTTAACAATATTCCGTTTAGTTCGATAGGATACGCGAACGACAGTTCCGAAACTCTCGATCTGAAACCCTTTAACGGCACGTTTAACGGAAACGGAGTCGTAATAAAGAATTTATCGGTGGCGGTGAACGAAGAGGAAGGTTTGCCGTATTATCACGGGCTTTTCGGATATATAGGGCAAACGGGGAAAGTGTCGGGCGTAAATTTGAACACGGCGACCGCCGTCGTGACGGGAAACCCGTCTCCCGACGTGACGAAGCAATACTACTTCGGCGGAATAGCCGGCATAAACGAAGGACGAATATCGTCGTGCAGCGTAAAAAACGTTACCGTCAATAACTTTTATTACGCGGGCGGAATTTGCGGCAGTAATAACCTCTGCGACGACGAGACTTCTTTCGGCACGATTACGGAATGTTCCGTTTCGGACGTTACCGCGACGGGTTGCGAAAGATTTGCGGGCGTGGCGGCGGAGAATTACGGAAAGGCGGAAAAATGTTCTGCGTCGGGAAGATTCGTTTCCGACAAAGGTTCTTTCGGCGGAATAGTGGTAAATAACGCCGCTTCGGGGGAAGTAATTTATTCTCGCTTTTCGGGAGAGACCGACGGTCTGACGGCGGAAGATATAGGCGGAATAACCTGCGGAAACGATGGAAAAATCACCGCTTCTTACGTTAAGTCCGCATTTACCGCAAGCGGAACCGTCGGAGGTATTTCGGCTAACAATTCGGGCGAGATAACGTCCTGCTACTTTTACGGAGCGGTGAGCGGAGAGGTGGCAGGGGGCGTAACCGCTCGGAACAACGGTAAAATAACCGACTGCGCGGCGGTGGGTAACGGTGAATTCGTCGCGACTTACGCCGCGGGCGGCGTTTCCGCAGAAAATTCCGGCACGATAAAGAACGTATTCGTAAGCGCGAACGTAGCTTCCGATAGGAATGCGACTATAATAAACGAAAGCACGGTCAACGGGTATTACGACAAGGCGGGATACGCGGAGATTACGAGCGGCAACGGGTTTTCCGTCAACGATTTTACCTCGGTTGAGTTGGGAACCGGTTTTGAAAAAACAGACGGACGTTTCCCGTTAATTAAGGCGATTAAAGATTATTCGGAAGACTTTTTGAACGATATGAAAGAAGCCTTTTCGATTACGCAGGTAGTAAAAGTGACGATAGGCGGCGAAGAGCTTTACCAAAGGTTCGGATTAAAAACCGATTTGCCGACGCCGTCGAAAGTCGGATATACCTTTAACGGCTGGTCGGACGGCACTAATCTCTATAACGGAAAGAACGATTTTAATTCCGACATAGTCCTTACCGCGGTCTTTAAGCTCGACGCGATAGAATTTTTGTCCGTAAGCGGCGGCGTCGCTAAAATTTACGACGGCGTTCCTCATACCGTCACGGCGAAATTCAATTTTCCGCTTGCGTTAAGTTACGAATGGTTCCGTTCGGAAAGCGGCGAGGAAGGAACCTTCGTAAAAGTCGATAAACCGACGGGGAACGAAATCTCGTTAAAGAACGTTCCCGAGTCGGGCGTATACTATTGCCGAGCTTATTTAACCGACGGAGAGGACCTGACCGAAGCGGAATCGACTAAGGTAATAATATCTATCTTAAAGGCTGCTTACGACGGAATAACCTATCCTTACGATAGCGGCGCCGCGATAGACGGGGGCAAGTATTCCGGAAAAACTTTGTCGAAATACCCTTTATCCGACGGCTTTTTCTGGTACGACGGTTCGGTCGTGCCTACCGTGGATAAGACGGGTTATGCGGCGTATTACAACGCCGACCCGAACAACTATAATGGTTTCGCGTTGACCGTAAATCTTACGTTGCAAAAAGGCGATTACAGCGGTATTACTTACGATTACGGCGAAAATAATTATATTTACGGCGGCAAATACGCTAAAAAAACTCTCGATACGATAGCTCTGAAAAACGGCTTTCGATGGAAAGACGGCAGTATTGCGTTCGACGTGGGCGAAAGAGGTTACGACGCTTTTTATAACGCCGATTCCGTTAATTATAACGATTATCCCATCGTTCTTACGGTAAAGACCGACAAAGGTACGTATTCGGGAATATCGCACCCGGTATTGCGCGGACGATACGACGAAACGCGTACGCTTTTAGACTATCCTCTCGAAGAGGACTTCTATTGGATAGACCCTTCCGTCGTGCCTGCCGTTGCGGTCACGGAATACGACGCTTACTATAATGCCGACAGAGTAAGATACGAAGACTATAATTTGAAAATAACGATAAACGTGGATTACGCCGTTTCGACGGTAAATCCCGTCATATCGGACGAAATACTCTACGTCGGCGGTGAATTCCCGACGATAACGCTGTCGGAAGGGGATACCGCAGGGGTGATATCCTGGGACGAAGCCACGCTTACCGACGGCGAAAAACTCTATTACTGGACGTTCGTCCCGACAAACGAGAACTATTCTACGGTAAAAAGAGGGGAAAAACTTACCGTATACCTTAAATATCTCGTGTCCGTGGAAGTGACGACTTTACCGACGAAAACCACCTACAACGCGTTGGAAACTTTCGTAAGAGAGGGGTTGGTAATTACCGCAACGTTCAGCGGCGGCAAGAAAGAAATCGTCGAAAACTTCGATTTAATCTATCCGACCGAAAGCGATAAGTTCGTGTTCGGCGACGAAAAAATAACCGTAAAATACGTTTACGGCGAGATAAGTAAGACTACGACCGTACCCGTCACGGTGGTTAAAAATACTGTTACGTCGCCTGCCGACGACAACGAATATCGTTACGACGGAAAGGCTAAAAGAAGTCTTATGCAAAATACCGCTCTTTATACGGTGGAAAGCGACGAAGGAACGCTTCCCGGTAATTATAACGTAAAGTTTATCCTTGTCGACAAAATCAACTACGCTTTCGACGGCGGTTTGCCCGAAGTTACGGCAAAGTGGACTATTTTACCCGCTCTCGTGACGGTACCGCAGATAGATAAAGAGTTCGTGTACAACGGACGGGAACAGTACAGCGGTATCCCCGACAGTCCTTATTACGAGATAATAAACGGACAAGCAAGAACAGACGCCGGAACGTACGAAATTACGTTAAGGCTCGTCGATTCCGCCCTTTATAATTGGCGCGGATTAGAGGGAGAAAAAGCCGTCGAAGACGTAACGGTAAAGTGGACTATTAAAGTAAAATACGTATCCGACCCCGAAATAATAACGGAAAAATACGTCTACAACGGTCAATTTATCCGTTTCGAGTACAATATTTACGACGGAACGGTAGCCGATTCCGACGGCGCGACCCACGCCGGCGAATACGAAGTTACGTTCACGCTGAAAAATAAAAACTACGCGTGGAGTTACGACGAAGCGAGACCGACGAGAATTCTTACGTTTACGATAAAACCTAAGTCGGTGACTTTGCCGACGATAGAGGAAGAGTTCGTGTATTCGGGAACGGAATATACCCTTAACGTAGCAGATACCGAGGAATACACCGTTACGGACAAGACGGGAACGAACGCAGGAACGTATTTTGCTAAGTTCACGTTAAAAAGTTCCGATTACGTTTGGGCGGACGGAACTAAGGATATTAAGAGCGTACAATGGTTTATCGCTCGCAAAATCGTCGCAAAACCCGCAAAAGAAGACGTCGTCCTTACTTACAACGGCGAATACATAAACTTGCCTTTGACGGTTTCGACCGACTGCGTAATAAGCGGAAACCGACAGCGTAACGCGGGGAATTACGTCGCGACGGCGGCTCTTCCGGATAAAGACAATTTTATTTGGAACGATAACACTACCGACGATGTAAATATAAATTGGTCGATAGGAAAAAAGGAAATCGATTTGCCGATAACGACGGGCAATTACGTCTACACCGGCGAAACGCTGACGGCGAGCCTTAACGTAAGCGAAGTAAACGTAGTCGGCAACGCAGGAATAAACGCAGGCAGATACGAAATGACGGCGTCGCTTCTCGACGAAGACAACTACGTTTGGAAAGACGGCTCGTCCGCACCGAAAACCGTTCAATGGCAGATAGCGAAAACGAAAATAGAAAAGCCGCAAAAAATAGAAGACGGAACGTATAACGGATTGGAACAGATAGCTCGCATAAGCGGCGGAAAATACCTTACTCTCGTCGGAAACGTCGCTAAAAACGCAGGTAAATACGCCGTGACGGCGGCTCTTGCCGACAAAAACAATTGCGAATGGACGGACGGAAGCACTACGGATATTACGCTCGATTGGGTGATAAACAAAGCCGAAATCGAAGTTCCGAAAGAAAGTTCCGCCCTTATTTACAGCGGAGCGGAGCAGAAAGCGAATATAACGGAAACGAGTTTGTACACCCTTAGCGGCAACTTCGCCACGGCGGACGGAGAATACGAAGCCACGGCGACTCTCGTCGACGCAAACAACTATAAGTTCGTCGGAACGGACGAAACCGCGGTTAAGATTAAATTCCACGTTTACGCCGTTAAATTAAGCGTGGACGGCGAAGAAAAGAAAACCGACTATATAGCCGGAGCAACCTTACCCGTGCCGACGAAAGACGGCTACAACTTCGCCGGGTGGTATTTGGACAGCGAATTTACGACCGAAAGGGTAGAAACGATAAGCGATCTTACTTCCGACGCCGTTCTGTACGCAAAGTGGATAAAAGACGGTCTGCCCGACGATATAAAACCGAGCGATAACGGCTCTTCGGCAAAACTATCGGCAAAAGCCGTCGCAGGGATAGCCGTAGGCGGCGTGTGCGGTCTTATCGCAATAGCCTTAGTGGTTTACGTCTTAACTCGTCAGAAGTCCAACAGGTTCAGAGATTAGGCGTTATACCGAATAAAATTAAAAACGGCGGAACGATTTCCGTCGTTTTTTTTGTGCGGAAAACTATTGACAAAGGGGAGACAGGTGAATATACTGTATATATCAAATATGCACAGTTTGGAGGCAAAAATTGTTAAAGGTAGAAAATCTTACGAAAGTCTATCCGAAGTTCAAGTTGGACAATGTAAGTTTCGAATTACCGTCGGGGTATATTATGGGCTTTATCGGGGCGAACGGCGCGGGTAAATCCACAACGCTGAAAAGCATTATGAACATAGTGTGTCCCGACGACGGAACGGTGGAAATATTCGGAAAGGATATGAAGACGAAAGAGACCGAAATAAAGCAGGAAATAGGTTTTCTTATGGGCGCGGTCAACTGTTATCCCCTTGTGAAAATATCCAAGTATTTGGACGTGACGAAGAGTTTTTATGACGAGTGGCAGGACGAAGAGTGCGAAAAATATCTCAAAAAATTCGATATAGACAAAGAAAAACGCATTAAAGAATTGTCGCAGGGAATGAAAGTAAAATTAGGTCTTGCGGTAGCGTTAAGTCATAAAGCGAGACTTTTTATTCTCGACGAACCGACGAGCGGACTCGACCCCGTGGCTCGCGACGAGATACTCGATATATTTTGCGACCTCGTTTCGGACGGGGATAAAAGCGTACTGTTTTCCACCCACATAACGAGCGACCTTGAAAAATGCGCCGATTACATACTGTTCATAAAAAACGGGTTAATTGTAGCCAACGATACAAAAGACGGGCTTTTAGATAGCTACGTAATTTTACGCGGCGGAGCGGACGAAGCGGAAAAGGTAGCGGGCAGAGCTATCGGAATGAAGCGTAACGGATATAATTTTTCCGCCTTGATACGGACTTGCGACCTTGTCGACGAAGATAAAGATTTTACGACGGACAGACCGACGCTCGAAGATATTATGGTGTACTACGGGAGGGCGGAAGACAATGATTAAGTTGCTAAAAAAAGAGATAAAATTATCGTATTTGCCTATAGTGTGGTTTTTCCCGTTTTTGTCCTGTTTGTTGCTTATCCCTAATTACCCTTATTGCGTGGGGGTTAGTTACGGACTATTGAGCCTTTTCATTAACTTCAATTACGCTTCCGAAAACAGAGATTTGGAATACACGGCGGGTTTACCCATTCCGCGTAGGGATATAGTCAAGGCGAAGATAATAAGCGGCGCGTTTATAGAAGTTATGCAGATAGCGGTCGGAGTAATATGCGGACTTATAGCGTCGTTCGTCTTATGGGGCGAAAACGCCGTCGGTATAGACGCCAACGCCGCCTACTTCGGGTTCGTGTTTTTAGGGTTCGCGTTGTTCAATATTATCTTCTTCCCGACGTATTTCGGCAGAGGCTGCAAGACGGGATTAAGTATGATAATAGCTACCGTGGCTTACGCCGCGTTCGTTATAGTCACCGAGTCGATAGTAGGGTTCGTTCCGTCGGTTCATAAGGCGTTGGACGGGTTCGACGGTAACTTTATCGGAGTAAGGATAGCGGTTCTTATAGTCGGTATCGTACTGTACGCGGCGAGCGTAGCGGGTTCTTATTTCGTTTCGGTGGGCAAGTTCGAGAAGGTGAGCTTGTGATAAAGCTAATAATAAGCAGTTCCGTCGGCACCCCCGCGTACACGCAGCTGTACGAACAAATTACCGCGCAGATAATAAGGGGAGATATTCTTCCCGACGCTTGTCTGCCGTCGATAAGGGGCGTGGCTAACGAACTTAAAATAAGCGTAATTACCGTTAAGTCCGCCTACGACTTACTCGAAAAGGAGGGGTATATCTATACCGTTCAGGGCAAGGGCTGTTTCGTAAAAGGGGTAGAAAACGCCGAAAAAGAGAAGACGAGATTAGCCGAAAAAAGGCTTCGTGAAGACTTAAAATACTACGCCGATATAGGAATGACGAAAGAGGAATTTATTTCCGTCGCGGAAAAAATTTATCCCGAAAGGTAGCGGCATCTTACAGCCGAAGTCGCTTTTTCGTATGGTTTTTAGAAAAAAGTAAAAAAATCTGTCGCAAATCGGCAGGTTTTTTGTCTTTTACGGCGAGAAAGCCGCGGGGATAAATTTCGTTTTTTATCTTGAAATATTTTTTATATTATTATATAATATCCGTAAGACGAATAAAAAGGGTGGAGTATGCCCTTTTTCAAATACAAGGTCGAATAGGAGACGCTATTTTATGAGAGGTGCTTATAAATCGGGACAAAGACGGGTGCTTGTCGGCTCCGGTTATAAAATCGCCATAGGAGTGGTCATCGCGATGACGGTGGCGCTCGTTATGGTTCTGCTTGCTTTTCTTCCCGCGACGGAAGATACGATTACCGTCGAAAGGCGGATAGTCAGTATCGAAAACGAAAGCGGGGATATCGGCGTCAACGTTAATCCTTCTTCGATATTCGTCAAAGTTACTTACTCCGACGGCACGAGCGAATCCGTTCCTCTTTCAGGCACCGTTTACGAGGGACTCGATTTGTCGGTAGCGGGCAGTAACAACGTCGCCCTTTCCTACGGCGGGTTCGAACAGACCGTCGCGTTTAACGTCAAGAACGTGGACTGCGTGGTAAGATACGAAGGTTCCGTAGGCGGAAGCATACAGGGAGAACAGGTTCAGTACGTACCTAACGGCGGCTCGGCGGACACCGTAATAGCCGTACCCGAGACAGGTTACGTTTTCGTAAAGTGGAACGACGGCTATCCTCTCGCCGCCCGTAAAGACACGGGAGTCACCGAAAGTAAAACTTTCGCGGCGATTTTCGAAAAAGCGAAATATACGGTAAGGTTCTATTATTATAACGGCACCGTGGCGAGCGAAGAGAAAGTTCAGTTCGGCAGCGGAGCTACCAAAGCTCCCGTGTACGGAGCCGACCGCGGAATGGAAAGATACGGATACACTTTCGTATCGTGGGTTCCGTCCGATTTTACTTCGGTGGACAGAGATATGGTAATCCGCCCCGAATACGTTAAGACCGCGACCGACGTCATTCTCACCGTGCCGACCGACATTTACGGCAACGAGATGGGAACTACGGATTTAAGAGAAGAAGGCTATTACGCTCACGGTCAATTAGCGACGATAGTCGCCACCCCCTACAACTCCCGCGTATTCTCACGTTGGGTAATCACGGGTACCGACGGCGTGGATTACGAAATAAAACGCGACGGCGCGGGCAGTACGAAGAGTATTCCCGTGGGTATAGCGGGGCAGACCGTAACTTTCACTTCCACCAAGTCGGGCAACACCGCGGAAGACTATCAGTTAAGTTTTACGCCGACTGCCGACGTAAGTCAGATTAAAGTCAAGGCGATTTTCGCTTATAGCGAACTTGACGTAACTTTCGTCAACTATCAGAAGAGCGACAATAACAGCGTGGAATGCGTCGTAACGGGAGTAAGAAGCGACAGACCGTTATCTTACGTCACCGACACTCTTTATCCGGAAACCGACGGACTGCCTAAACCCGCCGACGTGAACGGAATGGAATTCGTGGGGTGGTACAAGGCGGGCGACGTCACGCAGACCATCGTGGACAAGACCGTTTCTTTCGAACAGCCCACCACTCTCGTGGCTAAATGGAAGCGGAAACAATATTCTTTAAGGTTTATTTTCCGCGACCCGTCGGGGACTAACGACACTCTGTGGCACGAAACGGTAGCGACTTATCAGAACTCTTTCGCAAGCGGCAGCAACGGCGGACTTCCCGAAACTAATCCGACCGCGGACAATTACGTATTCGTAGGGTGGATAGACGCTCTTACGGGAGCTACGGTAGACGATAAGACGAAACTTCTTTACGACGGAGCTTACGACCGAAACGACGATTTCGCTAACGGCATTGTAAGGTTTATTCCCGTGTGGGAACCTATCCGTCACCGGCTGTACGTATCCCTCAAAGGGGGCGCCGGCAAGGCTCGCTTAGTCATCGACCCCGGCAAGATAGATTCCGACGGAAATTTACTCGAAACCACGGAAGAAGTCAACGGCGAAACGGTAATCTACGAAAACAGAAAGTACAAACTTAAAGTTCTGGCGGACGAAGGGTACGAACTCGTATCTTCCGTGTGGGGATACAACGGTATTCTCACTTCGCCTAAGTCCTATCTCCCCGGCACGGACAACGCCGAATTCGACCTTTTCGTCGCAAGCGACAACGTGATTACGGTCGATTTGCAGATTAAGAAGATAGAAATTTCGGTAACGAACGGCGACGGATATTACGCCGGACTTATAGAATTTAACGGAGCTACTTATCAGGACGGAACGGAAACCTTCACCGTAGATTACAATTCGGGCGCGACTATGAAAATAGTCAGCAACAACAGCGTTTATTCAATAAAAGACGTTCTCGTAGACGGAACGAGCGTAGGCTACGCGTTCGGCGACGGTACGTTGGAATATACTTTGGTTTTACCCGGACTCAAAAAGTCCTGCTCGGTAGAAATTAAGTACAACACGAGAAGATATAACGTATGGGCGGACAAGACCGACGGCGGAGTAATCTGCCTTGCCGATTTGTTCGACTTAAATAAAGAAAGTCCGTTCGGCGGAGCCTCTTTGCAGGAATACGCCTACGGCGAAAAACTGTATTTAAGGATAAAAGCCGACGGAAACGGCGGCGTAAGGAAAGTTATTTCTTCCGTCAGAATAAACAGAGTGGTCTGCGATCTTTACTCGCCGTCGGTCGACGGCGCGAGGTTCGCTAACTGGTATATCAACGCCGAAGAGTACGGCGTGAAAATTCAGCTTATCAACGGCTCTTACTATTACGTTTACGGCGAGGTTACTTACGGAAGCGACGAGTACGTTTATTGCGAGTCTGTTACGGACGCTTCTTCCGCCGTGTTCAGGAAGAGAATCGCGGGCGAAGAGACGGTTTACGTCACCGTAAGCAAAGCCGATAACGCAAGCCTCTATTCTTCTATATATTCCGACCTTAAAGTAAGCGAAAAGAAAGTCACCGACACTACGTTGCGGCGAGATACTCGTATCACTTCTATAGATTTACTTATCGACGTGACGAAAAACTTTAATATAAGCGCTACGTTCCGTCCGATAGAATATACCGTTTCGGCGGAAAGTTACGGCGACGGCTCGGCGGAAGTAAGTTCCTCCACCGTGTCGTTTAACGGTTCTTCCCGTATTACCGCTAAACCCGCCGCCGGATATTACGTAAGCGGCTATACGGTAAACGGCGGCGCCTTTACCGTGGCGGAAACGGGCAAGAAAGGCGAAGACTTCTCGTTGGAATTAAACGGTATAGCGGAAGACAAGACGGTAGCTTTCTTCTTTGAAGAAATAAAATATAAAGTCACTTTCGAAAACGCGTCGGCGGCAATCGGCGACGTGTACGTCGACGGAGAACTTCTCAATAACTCCGTTTCGCTCGAATACGCGTATCATTCTTCCGTAAAAGTAACGATAGGATTGAACGACGCCGACGTCGGTCACCGCATTTCGAGAATAGTCGTAGTTAAAAACGGCGTAGAGAGGGAAGAAACCGTTCACTTTAACATGACGGAATACGTTCTTACCGAAAGCGACGTCACGGCTAATCTTTCCGTAAAGATTTATCTCGCGGACAAAACGGCAGACGCTACGGAAAACTATTACACCGTAGATATTGCGGGGAGCGTGCTTATAGAATCCACCGTTTCGGCGGAATTCACGTCGGCAAAGTTCGACGAAAGCAACGAAATTCTCGTCAAAGCCGATTACGGTTACAGAATAAAGGATATTACGGTAAGAACGCAGAGTTCCGACAAAGTTCTGCCGGCTTCGGTTACTTCCGCGGCGGCGGGACGAAAAGAATACTCGTTCTCTATTCCGGCGGGTACGTTTGCGGCGGGCGACATAGTGGTAATCTCGGTAAACACCACTCCCGAAAGTTATTCCCTTACCACCTCTTACGAAGGCGAAGGCAGCGTTTCGGGCGGAAAGGAATTCGTCTATTTCGGCTCGGAAGAACTTATCGACGTGGCGGCTAATCAATATTGTTACGTCAAGACCGTGTATATAAACGGCGAAGCGATTTCTTTCCGTTCTTCCTACTGGAGTTCTCTTATAACGGACGGTTCGACGGGAAGATACGTAAGCGGCACTCTTTCCTATATGCCCGAACGCGATATGGACGTAAAGGTAGTGTTCGCCCGCAACACTTATAAGATGACTGTGGACGCGAGCAGCGTGAACGGTTCTACCACGTTAAGCGTGACGAAAAACGACGAAAGCGGCGACGGAGCTACCGAAGTGTCGGGAATAACCGACGGTTCCAAGTCGGAATACGTTCCGCACGGGTGGTTCGTTACCGTGAATATGAGCGCGGATACCGGGTATCACGTTTCCGCGTTGTATATTAACGACGTCAAAGCGGAATTACAGTTCGCTACGAGCGACGAAAACGCGCATAAGTCGGCTACTTACGTTTATAAAGGCGAACTCATCGAAAACAAACGGGTCGGAGCGACGGGCAGAATAAACGTTAAAGTCGAATACGAAATCAATAAATACGGCTTTACTTACGCGATAAACAACGTGTCGAAGAACTTCTCTTCCGACGCTTTCTGCGGAACGGTATCTTCGTCCTTTATTGCCGACGGAAACCGTTATTACGGAATAGAACACGGCGGAAACTTCGCTTTCACCGTCACTCCGTCGGTAGCCAACGGATATTACCTTAAACAAATCCGCATGCTCTACAAGTCGGCTTACGACAGTTCGGTCAAGGAAATAATACACGTTCCCGGCGACGCGGCTCTGTCCGACGTCACGATATCGGGCGGTACGGTATGGTTTAACCGCTTTACGGAAACGAGCGACGGACTTACCGCGGATATAGAACTTATCGAAGTCACTTTCGACAGAAACCTTTACAAAGTCGATTTAGCGCAGTCGAGCGCGGCGTACACGGGCAAAATGGATATAGTGTTCAGCCACGGCAACGCCGACGTGTACTATATAGCGATACCCGACGCCGACGGTAATAAATATTATTACCGAAACGGAACGTTCTTCACTTACGACGGAGCGAATTACGTCGATACGGGAATAAAACTCGTCAACAAAGCGGGCAATTACGTTTATACCGACGGCAGTAAAGATTACACTATGCTGATAGAACACGGTTTACGCTATTCCGTGTACGTCACGCCCGAAATAGGTTACGAGAGAGTAGCGTTTACCTTAAACGGCGAAGACGCTCATTCGAGAGTAAACGACAATAGGTACTCCACGAACGTGGACAGAAATCTTACCATAGCTACCCGTTTCAGAGTGCTTACTTACGACGTCAACTTCGGAATAACCGTTCACGATAAGGATCGCACGGGTAAGATTTCCGCTACGGAAATAAGAGACTACGCCGAAATTTACGTAAGAGTAATAAGCGGCGATATATATTACCTCGACTACAACCCCGTCACGGGACACGACGAATGGTTCGGACTCGAATACGGCAAGGAAGGCGTGACTATTTCCGCCGCCGACGGCGTGGGATACAAATTAGGGTACGGGGCGAGAATACAGTTCATTATGGTACCCAAATTCGACGCGAAGGGATACGAATTGTCCTCGTTCGTGTTAGAAGATACCGATATTACGGATAGGGTAAAAGCGATAAAGACGACTCTTCCGTCTTCGGCGGGACAGGTAGAAGTTCTTTGCTACGGCGGAGCCGATATGAACGAGGGATACCTTGTGGTAAGCGACCTCGAAGCGAGAAGCGTATTCGATATCACGAGATACAATATCCACACGGAAGTAGTTTACGCCGACGGAGTCGTGGGAGAAACGATAAACTACTTAAGAGAAGAATCGGGGCTTACGATAGCCTGGGGCGATTACGGCGAAGTCAGAGTCAATATCGGCGACGGATTTATATTGAAGAATATAAGAGTTAATCGCGGCGGAGTAGAAAACGACGTTAATCTAATCGACAGCGCCGACAACGACGCATACGACGAGCAGATGTACTACAACAAGCGTAACGTAAACACCAACGAGTACAGAGACGTTTTACGCGTGCGTAAAGTAAAGACCGACGTTTACCTTACCGCCACCGTGGAAAGAAAAGAGTACGAAGTAAGGTTCAAGATTAACGACAAGAGCAAACTTTACGAAATAAACACCGTCTTTAACGAGCATCACGCGGGATACCCCGTGTCTTCCGATTCGAGTAACGGTTCGGTGGGGATGTGGGAAGAAAACGCGGGAGCCGCTTCTTACTACGTCATTAAGGCGTGGCATTACGACGAACTTACCGTGACTGTAAGTCCGAAAAACGGTTACTCCGTGCTGCCGATAAGCGACGGCGTTAAAGCCGATTACAAGGCGGTGGTAAGAGCTATCCGCTATAACGAAGACACTAAAGAATGGGAGTATATGCGCGACAACGCCGGCAATCTCATTTATACCGAACTTAATTTCGGCACGCTGGACGGAGATATAAGACAGTTTACTTTCCACTCCGCGACAAGTCCCGTAGCCGCTACCTATATAGCGAGTTCGGTCGAGATAGAAATAAATATCGCCGTCAAGACTTACGAAACTTCCACTTCGATAGGTTATATCGACGCTGTAGGCAAGGACAACAAGAATAATACCACCGTAGTATGGAATATTTTCGACGGTAAGAACGACGCCAATCCCTCCTCGACGGCAGGACTTACCGTAAATAACAGCAGTCTTTCCGGGGTAGTCAACCATCACGGCAAGATAAGATACGAATTTACCGCGCAGGAAGGATACCGCCTTAACGGAATTACGATTAACGGCGTAAGCTACCGCAATTTGGAAACCAAGGGGAAATATTATTCCGATTCCGAAGGGGAAAGGGTTACGTTCTCGTCCGAAAATTACGAATACACCGTAGTCCGTCGTCTGGACGAAGAAAGAAAGTGGGTATATTACTACTCTATATCTTTCAATATAGACGACGCTCTTATAAAAGGCGCGTACAACGTGCCGCAGACCGCTATCGAAGTTTATATCGAGATAGCTCCGATAAAATACGAAATTAAGACTTATATAAACGGCGTATATTACGAAAACGCTTTGCACGGAACGATGAACGGTTCTTCCGACGGCAAGACGGTCACCGTTTACAGCCCCGCCACGGTGGAACACTTCAATACCTTCGCGGTTTCTCCGACGTTGTTCGTCGGATACACCGTAGAGTCGCTTGCGGTAAAGACGGGCAGAACCGACGATAACGCAGCCGACCTTGACGCTACCGAATATTCCGTCAACGCTCCCAATTCGAACAAGAACTATTCCGCGTCCTATACCTTTATGCCCAACGTTAATTTACTTAACGGCAGACAGACAGTTCACTTGTTCTACGCGACCAAGATAGTTTCGTACAAGGTAAAAGCAGACGCTTACGCTTACAGTAAAAACGACGGCGTTATTAAGAAAGACGAATTAGGACAGATTACCGAAGACAGCGCGGGATACATAGATTACGACACCGCGATAGGTAAAGTATCCGCATACGTCACCACGGGCGGAGTAAGAAAAGAACTCGTAAACGGAGCTTCCTACGAATACTTCTCGGAAGTAATGATAGAGGCGTACGCCAACGACGGTTACGTCATGTACGAAATAGCGGAAGTTTCGAACGGAGCGGAAGTCGCGGTAAGAAACGGCGTCGACGGAATTACTTATTATTCCGAAGAGTCGGGCGGCAAAACGAAGTACGTAATAAGATATACCGTGGACAGTTACGGAGACAGACGATTCAAGATTATCTTCAAACAAAAGACCACCGTCACCGTAAACGTTCTTAATCCCTACAAGTACACGCAAGGTTCCGCTATAGGCGCGATAGATTACTACTCTTACGTGAGCCTTACCGCAAAACAAAACGGCGTCCTCGTCCGGAACGGCAACGACGACGGCAAGGTCTGCGACAAGTACGTATACGAAGTCCTCGTCGGCAACTACGTCGCTCTTATATATAAGGATTTATACGTCAGGAGCGGACAGAGTTCTTACGAATTCTGCACTTACTCTGCGGAAACCGATAAATACACGCCCGTAGCTTTAAGCGTTAATCCCGCTTATCCCGACGGACTCGGCAAGATTATCGACGGAGAAACCGAACTGTATCTTATCAACAACGTTTATTCGAGAATAACTTTCGAGAAAGATACCCTCGGCGCGACCGAAGGAGCAAGCGGCGGAACCGTTTACTTCAACGGTTCGGGAACGGAACCCTCCGACGGAAAACTTTATACTTCCGCCACCACGATAAACTCCGTCGTGACCATTACCGTAAGACCGAACGAAAATTACGTTTTCAGCAATCTGTACGTTCGTCAACGCGACGTAGCGAAGAGCCGCGCGGAAGGAAGGATAGTGTACAAAGAAGGCTCGGACGAATGGCTTATTTACGACGACGGGTTCGCTTCAAAGGACAGCAACGGCTTCATTATTTCGAGCCGTAAGGACGTGTCGGGCAATACGATTTATACCGTTAAGATGCGCGGGGATATGGAACTTAAATTCGAGTTCTACCGAGTGTACGAAGTCGTGTTCGGAGCGAATTATTCCGATAAAGGAACTACTTACGGCGACGTCAATTCCGCCGATTCGATAGTTAAACTTTCGGACGTATCCTACAACGATTACGGCGAGGCATATTCGCAAGAATCCGCCAACGCAGGCAAATATTTCGTTCAGTACGGTTCGAGCTTTACCCTTACCGCTCCGGCAGCCCCCGAAAACTACGTTTTCGTAGGTTGGTATCTCAACGACAGAAACACTTACGTTTATCTCGACAGACTGTTGCCGACGACCGATTATCTGAAACGGCAATTTATAATCAATTCCGATTTGGAAGGACTTATCGCGGACGGATACGAAGCGGCGGGACTTACCTTTGTCGCGATGTATCAGCCCGTAATAAACGTAGCGGTAATTAACGAAACGTTCTATTACGACAACTCGCACTGGAACAGCTGGCAGAGCGGCTTCCTGCGTACCGAATATTACGACTTCGACGGAGCGAAAATTTCCGACACGGTGAAAAACGGCATCGTCCGCAACGCTTCGAGCACGGCGTTATCCGACCTTACCTACGAAGATTTAGCGGCGAAAGCGGGCGGGGATAACGGCTGGAACCTTGCCGCAAACTCGGGCGCAAGCGGCGATAAGCAGGTTTACAGCGCGATGAGTTTGTTTAAGGTGCTTTATCAGTCGATAACGAATTACGACTTAGTCGGCAACAATTGGACGGACGGTTACGTTACGTTCAAAATGGAGAGTTTGCCGTCGAGCGTAAAACATCTCGGCTGGCAGTACTATAACTGGAACACGCGCGCGTACGCAGATATAGAATACAGGTACGAAGATAAGAATTACGGGATAGACCCGAATACGGGAAGTTATACGATAGTCGACAACACTTTCGAAGAGTACGTATTTAAGTTGGGGTATCTGTTCTCGGGAGAGATGCCGTACGCCGTAAGCGCGGGCGACGAAAACAACCGCGACTTCTCGAGACCGCTTATCGTTAGACCGAACCTGCATAAGGTAGTGGGGCTCGAACTTACGCAGAAAGCCTACATTAAGGAATTAGGCGACGAAATGAACAGCGACTCCGACTTTGCGGGCGTCATTCACCCCACCATTTCGAGCGTAACGGGCAGCGGCGTTTATTACGCTATCGACGACAAGACGATGAACGGCGAATTCGATTACGGCGCCGTCGCCAACATAAGACACTACGACAGAACGGGCGAAAACGGAATAATAAACTATCCTCTCGAAGAAAGCAACGATATTACCACGAGATACCGCTTTATCGGTTGGAGAATATATTGGGAAGTAAACGGCATCAAAGCATACCGCTTCATACACTTAGCCGAAGGCGACGAAGCGGCGGGACTCGACGTAGAACTTACTTATATGTTTAACGACAGTCCGCCTTCTTCCGACACGATACAGATCGAGGCGTTGTATATTCTGCAAAGCAGGCAGTCCGTATATTCCTACAACGTGGCGGGTAGCGATTACAGCTATCAGGACGCTTTGGCGAGGGGACATTACGCGGTGAACGACTCGCCCGACCTCAGCGTAAAACTCGAATCGAGCGCACAGGACTTCGAAACGTACGACGTAGCTACGGGGACTAAGGGCGTATGCACTTTGGCTTATCAGAGCGAAAATCTTACGAGCGAAGCGGGCAGCCGCGCGTTGCAATACCTTATGGACGTAGGCAGTAAGTATACCGTATCCTTAAAGACCGACGAACGGAAAGCCGACGTGACTAAATTTGTGGAAAATACCGCAGGCAGCAACACGAATACCGACACGCAGGGATACGACCCGAACGTGGATAAATTCCACGCCGTGTACTTTAACAAGAATACCGCGTACGAAACCAAGGGAGAAGAACTAACTTACACGGGCGGCACTTATACCGTAGCCGGCACTTATTCCATCGACGTACAGTACAAGTCGCATGCGAAACTCGTATTCAATAACGTAATGTACGGTTCGGGCGTAACGCTACCCGACTCTATACTCAATTATCTCGGACTTGACGTAGAAAAGTTGACGGTTTGGGACACCGACGCGACGTACGGCGACAGCGCGACCTCCGACAACGGCGTGATAGAATTCAACGTAGACCTTATAAACTTAGGCGGAGCAAATCTGCACGGCGTGTTCAATTATTCCCTTAAAGGTTTCACTTCGGGCAACGGATTTAAGGCGATGAAGAAACTTGCGTACAAATACAGAGTAAGCGCGACCGATTCCGTAGAGCGAGGCAACGACAG
>CACXFJ010000034.1 GCA_902766965.1 uncultured Eubacteriales bacterium
AGGATTCCCGAGTGGCTAAAGGGAGCAGACTGTAAATCTGCCGTCCGTCGACTTCGATGGTTCGAATCCATCTCCTTCCACCAAAAAAGCACTTCGAAAGAAGTGCTTTTTCGTTTTTTTCAACATTTTTTTAGAATTTATATAATTTTTATAAAACGACATAATTAGATTTTTTACAGCGGATATTCCCATTTTTTTCGGGAATATTTTTTTTATAATCATTTTGTCGGAGGTGACTTATGAAGGTAAGCGCAAAGATAAACAGAGATAATCTTTATATTTTTCTCGAAGGAGAGATAGATCAGTCCGTGGCGGGCGAATTGAGAGTTAAATTAGACGATTATCTCAATTCCGTAAAGGTTAAGAACGTAATTCTCAACATGAAAGAACTTACGTTTATGGACAGTACCGGCGTCGGACTTATTATGGGGCGGTATAAGAAGTTGAAACAAAATAACGTTTCTATGTTTATTAACGAACCGAACAAACAGATAGACAAAGTGCTTAAAGTCAGCGGACTTTACAGCATAATTCCTTTAATTTGAGGTGGATATGAATAATCACGTTAGTATAAGATTTAAGGCGATTCCCGAAAACGAAGGATTCGCTCGCAGCGTAATAGCGGCGTTTTGCGTTTCGTCCGACCCTACCTTGGACGTAATTAACGATATAAGGACGTCGGTATCGGAAGCGGTGACGAATTGTATCGTTCACGGATACGGGGCGGAAAAGGGCGACGTACTTATAGAAGCTATGATTTACGACGACGTACTTACCGTAAAAATTATCGACTACGGCCGCGGAATTGTGGACGTAGATACCGTTTTACAGGACTTCTACACGACGAAAGCGGAAGAAGAACGCAGCGGTTTGGGTTTTACGATAATGAAAACCTTTATGGACAGTCTCGAAGTCGAAAGCGTACTCGGCGCAGGGACAACCGTCACGATGACGAAGAAACTCGCAAATGCTTAGTCCGGAAGAAACGTTAGCTCTTATAGAACGCGCTCAAAATAACGACGAAGACGCAAAAACCGAGCTTTTGCAGAACAATATACCGTTAATTAAGAGTATTGTGAGACGTTATCAGAACAAACAAATCGAATACGAAGATTTGCTTCAGCTCGGTACGCTCGGATTTATTAAAGCGGTCAACAACTTCGACGCGTCGTTCGGCGTACGCTTTTCAACATACGCCGTACCTATGATAGCAGGCGAAATAAAAAGATATATCCGCGATAACGGAGCCATTAAAGTAAGCCGTTCGCTTAAAGCTCAAAATCAAGTAATAAACGTATTCATCGAAGAATATCGACAGAAGAATTCTCGGGATCCGTCGGTAAAAGAGATAGCCGATTATATGAAAATCGAGGAATCGGACGTCGTATTCATTATGGACAGCGCGCGGTATCCCGTCAGTATTCACGCCGAAAAGGACGAAGACGGGTTGAGCCTCGAAGACAAATTGTGTTCCAAAGAAAACCAGGACGACTATATCGAAAAAGTAGTTTTGCGAGAGGCGATAGACAGTTTTGACGAAAGGGATAAAAAAATCATATTTTTACGATATTATCGCGATAAAACGCAAAGCGAGATAGCAAAAGAATTAGGCGTATCGCAAGTTCAGGTAAGCCGTCTCGAAGCAAAAATTTTGGACAGACTGAAAAAAGAATTAGCATAAAAAGGACGTTTCTTTTTTTGTCGCACATATTCGATAAAATTTTTTCAAGTATATTTTCACGCTCTACGTTAAGAATATGTGTAGAGCGTTTTTTTCTGTAAAAACGTATTGCAGGCAACAAAAAACAGGAGTATCGTGAGAAAAATCTATACCGAAAAAACGGAAATCGTTATTCCCGAAAAAATATCGGAGGCAAAAAATGAGATTAGATAAGGAAGAGAGCAAGAAGTACCTTAAAGAGATAAGGCGGGATATGCCCGCGTCGAAGCATATAAGCACCGTTTTCAGAGCATTCCTTACGGGCGGAATAATATGCTGTATCGGACAGGGAATAAGCGATATATATAAGAATTTTTTATTAAAAGGAGCGGAAGAAGATACGATAGCCGGGCTTACAACTCTTACCATAATACTTATCACGGGGATTCTCACCGGACTCGGAGTGTATGACAAGATAGGAAATTTCGGCGGGGCGGGCAGTATCGTGCCTATTACCGGTTTTGCAAATTCGGTAGTCAGTCCGGCGATAGAACATAAAAGAGAAGGGGTAATCCTCGGACTGTGCAGTAATATGTTCACGATAGCGGGACCGGTGATAGTTTTCGGTATATCGGCGTCGGTGATAGTCGGGATAATATATCTATTTGTTTAAGGTAACGCGATGAACAGGCAAACTATATTTTTTAAGAATCCCGTTGCAATTACGCATACGGCGGCGATAGGCGGACCTAAAGAGGGGGAAGGACCCGTCGGAAAATATTTCGATTACGTTTTAAGCGACGACTTGTTAAAGCAAAAAAGTCACGAACACGCCGAAATCGAAATGCAATTGCACGTTGTAAGATGTCTTCTTAATAAGGCAAAATTAGCCGATATCGACGTGGATTGTATTTTTGCAGGCGACCTTATGGATGAAATAATCGGCTGCAACTTTGCTATGAGAGAATTGGACGTTCCGTTTATGGGTCTATATAACGCATGCGCAACTTTCGGAGAAAGTTTGATTCTCGGTGCGGCGATGATAGACGGCGGATTTTTCGAAAACGCAGTTTGTTCCACTACAAGCCATTTCGCAACGGCGGAAAGGCAGTACAGATTTCCGCTCGAATTAGGGTCGCAAAGGACTCCTTTGTCGCAATGGACTGTGACGGGAGCGGCGGCAGTTCTGCTCGAAAACGGCAAAAATACAGATTGCCCCGTGCGTATAACCTGCGGCACGGTAGGAAAAGTAGTGGATTACGGCGTGAGCGACGCCAACGATATGGGGGCGGTTATGGTTCCCGCCGCGATGAATACGCTCATAGAACATTTTAAGGACACCGGCAGAAGTCCCGATTATTACGACCTTATCGCTACGGGAGATCTCGGACACGCGGGGAGCAGAGTTTTGCAAAAACTTATGGCGGAAAAGGGGTACGAACTCAAAGATAACTATACCGACTGCGGGATCCTTATATTTAACAGAGAGGCGCAAAACGTAATTCAGGGGGGTAGCGGAGCCTGTTGCAGCACGCTTGTTTTTTCGAGTTACATTTACAATAAATTAAGGAACGGAACCATAAAAAAAGTTCTTTTGGTGCCTACGGGGGCGTTGTTATCGAAAACTTCTTCTTTACAAGGAGAAACCATTCCGGCGATAGCGCACGCCGTAAGCGTGGAGGTGGTCGGTTGACGATATTTTTGACCTATCTGAAAGTTTTTGCGGTGGGCGGCATAATTTGCGTGTCGGGACAGATTTTAATAAATTTTACTAAACTCACTTCGGCGAGAATATTAGTAATTTTCTTACTTTTAGGCGTGTTTTTGGAAGCAATAGGAGTGTTTAAGTATCTTAAAGATTTTGCCGGAGCCGGAGTTACCATACCCATAACGGGGTTCGGGAGCAACCTTGCCAAAGGCGCGATAAAAGGAGCGAAAGAAAGCGGTTTTTTCGGAGCGGTCACGGGAGGAGTAAAAGCGGCGGCGGCAGGTCTTTCCGGGGCGATTTTTATAGGGTTCTTCGTGGCGTTGTTTTCTAATTCCAAATCAAAAACGTGATATACGGAGAAAAGCGAGGAGGTCTGCCGATAATAAGAGGGGAACCGCTTGACCTTAACGCCGCTTAGTCGTAAAATATAACTATGAAAAAGTTACTTTATAAAGGAGACGCTTGCATAATAGAGTCTCCGTCTAATTTGTTTTATTTTACGCGGTATCAAAGCGCGGACGCGATTTTAGTTTTTTATAAGGGGAAAAGCTATTATTTTACCGATTCGAGATATTTCGAAGAGGTTAGTTTTATGAGTCCGGAGACCGAGATACTTAACGTTGCGACGTTTGACGATTTTATTCGCGACAATTCTATTAAGTCGGCGTCTGTCGAATCTTCCGTAAACGTAAAAGAATATTTGCGTTTCCAAAAAGTAGGCATAGAAGAATTTTTCTTTATCGACGAAGACGTAGCTAAATTACGCTCCATTAAAGACGCGGACGAGATAGAGCTTATGAAAAAGGCTCAAAACATCACCGATAACGCTTTCTCCGCAGTGCTCGGGGATATAAAAGGCGGCATGACGGAAAGAGAGCTTGCCTCCTGTCTCGAATCGCATTTATTCGGATTGGGCGGCGACGGACTCGCTTTCGATTCCATAGTGGCTTTCGGCGCGAACACGTCAAAACCTCACGCTCACAGGGGAGAAACCGTACTTGAAAAAGGTATGGCTATCACGATGGACTTCGGAGCAAAATTCGGCGGATACTCTTCGGACATGACGAGAACCGTTTTTTTCGGAACACCTTCGGATAAAATTCTCGATACCTATAAAAAGGTAGCGGAAGCTCAGAATCTTGCAATAAACACCGTTAAAGCGGGTATGACGGGAAAAGAATGCGATTACGTAGCGAGAGGGTATTTTGAAAAGTTCGGTTTGGATAAATACTTTATACATTCTCTTGGACACAGCCTCGGAATAGACTGTCACGAAAACCCGAATTTTTCGCCGAGATGCGAAGCCGTTATCGAAAAAGGTATGACGCTCAGCGTAGAACCCGGATTGTATTTTGCGGGTGAATTCGGTATCAGGATAGAGGACGTAATTTATTTTAGCGAAAACGGCGTTATTAACTTGACAAAAAGTCCTAAAAATATCATAATATTATAGTTATTGTTTTAGAAAAATAAACGGAGGATTTTTATATGGCATACATTATGGCGGGTGATTTCAGAAAAGGTATCACTTTCGAATTGGACAGCACCGTTCAGGTAATAGTCGATTTCCAACACGTTAAACCCGGTAAAGGCGCGGCTTTCGTTCGCGCGAAGATAAGAAACGTTATGACCGGCGGCGTAATCGAACGTACCTTTAACCCCAGTGAAAAATATGAATTGGCGCATATCGACAGAAAGAAAATGTCGTATAGCTACAACGACGGCGACCTTTATTACTTCATGGACGCGGAAACTTTCGATATGGTTCCGCTCAACGAAGAAATCGTCAAGGACGCTTTGCGTTTCATAAGAGAAGGAGACGTCTGCGATATAGCTTTCTATAAAGGAAACGCTTTCAGCTGCGATCCGCAGAACTTCGTCGAACTCAAAGTAGTAGACGCGGAACCCGGAATCCCCGGAGCTACCGCACAGCCCGGTTCCAAGAGCGCGACGCTCGAAACGGGATACGTTATTCAAGTTCCTTTGTTCGTAAACGCAGGAGAAACCATAAGAGTAGATACGCGCGACGGTTCCTATATGTCCCGTGTTTAGGAGCGTCCGAATTACATTTCTTTACGCCGCAAAAAACTTAGTATATATAGTTTTTAGAAAAATATATCATATAATAACAAAAAAGCGGATATTGATTTGTAGTTTTGCAACTTTTGTGAAAACGTCGTCTATCGTACTTAGTACGCCTACGCTCCGTTTTCGCAAAAAATAAATGCAATTTGACCACTCCTATTGCAAGCAATAAATAATCCTTTGTACCTCGGAATATAATGTTCCGAGGTATTTTTTATGCAAAAAATGTTGGGCGAAGCGTATCCGTACGTCGTAAACGTTTGTCCCGAAAACGAAATAACGGAAATAAGGATACGCGTAGGAAAAAGAATAGAAATAAAAACACGTCAAGGGCGGTTTTTTACGCGTTTTTCGGCGGACGGCGAGTATATAGAAAACTTAATTAAAAGGGTAACGAACAATTCAAAGTACGCCTACGAAGACCGATTGTCGCAAGGTTACGTCGATTATTCCGATGGAATAAGAATAGGCGTAGCGGGCGACGGGTGGGTAAATAACGGGAAAATTATTTACAAAAAGATTTATTCTTTGTGCGTAAGAATTCCGCATATAATAGAAGTTTCTTCCGAGCCTGTTAAGAAAATTCTCGATAATTTCGACAATACCTTGCTTGTCTCGCCGCCGGGCGGAGGAAAAACCACGTTGTTGCGGTGTATAGCGGAAAAGTTGTCCGAAAACAACGACTTGCTTATCATAGACGAAAGAAGCGAAATATGCGGCAGAGGGCTTGTTTTTTACAGAGGAACGCGTTGCGACGTAATTCAGGGCGTGCCGAAAGAGTACGCTTTCGAAACGGCAATAAGAACGATGTCGCCGCAAATAGTAGTATGCGACGAACTTTTCGGAGAGAAGGACTTTTTTGCGGTAAAAACACTTATCGGAGCGGGAATTAAAGTCGCGGCTACGTTTCATTCCGACGGCGTTATTCCCGATGTACTGAACGAACTGTTTTATTATAAAGTTTTTTTATCGTCTAAACCTACGCCCGGTAGCATAAAATCTATCGTATGCGGAACCGCCGCAAGGGGTGACGGTGAAAAATGACTGTATTAAAAATCGTTTCGGGGGCGTTAATAATCGCGGCTTCGGTATTTTTAGGAAACGGAATAAGCGTTTATTATAAGAATAAAAAAAGATTTTTGGAAGAAACGTGTGATTTTATCGGTTACGTTCGGAGCGAAATTGATTTTTATAACCGCGAAATCGACGAAATAATACGAGACTACTCCGCTAAAAATCCAAAATCGGATTTAACGGTATTTTTGCGAGAGGAAAAACAACCGAAAAATTACGAAACGATGCTTGCGGAGTATATAGAAGGGGTAAAGCGGCTCGATAAGTTATCGCAAAAAGATTTTTCGGCAAGTTTTTCCGAGAAGTTAAAAAGAGAAATCGAAAAAAACGAAAAAGATTTGAAAATAAAAGGCGATACGATTAAAAAAATCGCTCCGTTAACGGGAATAGCCGTGTTTATACTTTTGCTTTAAGGGGACGTGATGGGAATAGAAATAATATTTAAGATAGCTGCGGTCGGTATTATTACGGCGGTAATAAACAATATTTTAGAAAAAAGCGACAAAAAAGAGATAGCTACGCTTGTCACACTCGCGGGGCTTGTAATCGTGCTTACCATGGTAATAAATATGTTACTCGGATTATTCGACACGTTAAAAAACATATTCTATCTCTATTAACTAAATGCTTTTAATTAAAATAATCGCAATAGCCTTCGTGGCGTTAGTCGGGTACAACGTCCTAAAAAGCGTCAAACCCGAATTTTCGGTCGCTTTAATCGTCGCAGTAGGGGCGGTTATTTTAATTCTGTTATCCGATAGCGTTGTTTCTTCGTTGTCTGCGTTCGCTACGCTGACGGAAAAGAGCGGAATAAGTAAAAATTCTTTTGCTTCCGTCGTAAAAATTATAGGGATAGGGTATCTGACGGAGTACGCCGCTTCTATATGCGAGGACGGAGGGAGTAAATCGTTGGGGCAAAAAGTTCAGTTTGCAGGCAAAATAACCGTGTTTTTGCTTGCTTTACCGATAATTATGAATGTTTTTACGATAATTGAAAGCGTATTATGAAAAAAATAATATTGATTATTATTGCGATAGCGGTTTGTTTTTCGCCGAGTATGGGCGGATTTGCGTTCGCAACGGAGGACGGCGAAAATCTCGACGCGACGGTAAACGACGCTCTTAATAACATCGATTTGTCGGGATACGACGAACTTATAGCTCTTCTTAACGAATACAACGATTATTCTTTCGGTAAATCGGCTCGGCAAATAATTGACGATATTCTTTACGGTAAAGCCGAACCTACTTTCGGATATTTTATAAAAGCGGCGGGGAGCGTTCTCGGAATAGAACTTTCCGATATGCTTCCGCAATTGGTTATTATTATGGTGATAGCGTTTCTTTACGGGATACTGAAAAACTTAAATTCGGGCTTTTTGAGCAGCGGCACGCAAAAAATAGTTTTTCTTGCCTGTTATGCGTTATCGATTACGGTTTTATCTTATATGTTTGTCGACTCTATTAAATATTCTATCAGGACTTTCGACTTTCTTAAAAAGTTCAACGACGCGTGTTTCCCGGTGCTGATAACCTTGATGTCGGCGTTCGGAGCTACGACTTCCGCCGCCGTGTATCAACCGTTCGTACTAATTTTTTCCAACACCCTTATGACGTTGGTAAATTCGGTGATAATGCCCCTGTTTTACGTCACGTTCGTGTTCGGTTTGGTCGGAAATTTGAGTGAAAATCTTAAATTAGACAAGTTTTCTTCTGTGGCTAAATCAATAGCCGAGTGGACGCTCGGAATAGTTTTCGGAACGTTCGTCACCCTTTTGACGGCGCAGGGAATAACGGGGTCGAGCATAGATAATTTGGCTACCAAGGGAGCTAAGTACGCTTTGTCCGGGTACGTTCCCGTAATAGGCGGCTATCTTAAAGACGGATTCGATATAGTGACGGCAAGTTGCGTCGTGATAAAAAACGCGGTGGGGTTATGCGCTCTCATAATTCTCCTTGCCGGGATACTGATACCGATTATTAAGATGACTGCGTTGTCTTTCGGGCTGAAAATTACCGCCGCCGTAGCTGAACCTTTGTCCGACAATAAGTTTTCGTCGGTACTGAATACAGCCGGAGAAAGTCTGAAAGTTCTTATCGTCGCCGTTATTTGTTCGGGCGTGTCGCTGCTTATAACGATAATGCTCATAATTTACACTTGTAATCCGGGGAATTTATGAAAGCGGTTTTGTTCGGAATCGTGGCTGTAAGTCTATTGTTCGTTCTTGCGGAAATTCTCATACCCGAAGGACAGATTAAAAAGTACGTTACGGGGATACTTCGTTTAGCCTTCGTAGCGGCGATTTTCGTGCCTTTAATTAAAATGTTGCCGAATAAAACCTCCGATATCGATATAAATGCGGACGGCGGCGCAGGCGTTGTGTCCGACGAAACCACGCTCGGTTATTTTTCCGAGGCAAGAGATAGACTATACGAAAAAAATATAGAAAACGATTTTTTAATTCTCGGAATAAAAGGCGTAAAGGCGAATATAGTTAGTTACCGTGACGGAGAAAAGTACGTCGTATTTGCGGTGACGGTAGATTTTTCGGAAAGCGGAATAACCGGGAACGAGGCGAATATAATATCTATCGAAGAGGTAAAAAAAGTCGTGCTGAAAAGAGTCGACGTTGCGGAGGAGTTGATTTCTGTATATGGATGGAATTAAGCGAAAAGCGTCCGAAATATTCGGAAAAATCAAGTCAATAAAGCATATCGAGGTAATAATAGCGGTGGCTGTCGTGGCGTTGGTTATACTGATTTTTTCGGGAGTAAAAACTTCGGCAACGGCAAAAAAGAGAACGGATTCGGGTGTGACGGTTGCTACCGACGCAGGTACGAATACGGCTTCTATAAGCGAATGGGAGAAAAAGTTGTCGGCGATATTGTCCTCTATGGAGGGAGTGGGAAAAGCCGAAGTAATGATTACGGCTAAAAGTACTCCCGAAAAAATAACGGCGAATACGCTAAGTACTGCGACGAGTTCTTCCTCAAACGGCGGAAACAGCAGTAAGAACGTGACCGAATCGCCGATAATAATCAACAATAACGGGACAAGTCAACCGTACGTTATCAAAGAGGTTATGCCGGAAGTAATCGGCGTAATCGTTGTAGCGGAAGGGGCGGACGACGCCGTGACGAAGTTAGCTATAATGAGAGCCGTGCAAACGGCGTTAAAAGTGGATTCTTCCTGCGTGGAAATATATCCTTTGAAACGATAAACCAAAATCAACATATATATGGAGGCATTTATGAAAGGTTTGAAAAACATAAAGGTAAACAAGAAAAAAATTATCGTTCTTGCGTCGCTCGTAATTTTACTTGTGGCAACGGGATGTCTTAATTATTTTCTTACCGTAAAGAACGCGAAGAATACCGCGGGCAGCGGCGGAATCGACACGGCTACGCCTACGTTCTTCGCTACTTACAGAAGCGACAGAGAATCTACGAGAGCGCAGGAAATACTGTATCTCGAAGATATAATTTCCGCTTCTACGACCGACGAAGCTACTTTGAACGAAGCTAACAACAAAAAACTCGCTCTCGTAGGCTGCATGGAAACCGAGCTTGCGTTAGAGGGGCTTATTAAAGCGAAAGGGTTCGAGGACTGCGTCGTCACAATCAGTAACAACAACGTAAACGTAGTGGTAAAAGACGGAGAACTCACCGCCGACAAAGCGGCGCAGATACTTAACGTAATCGTGTCGGAAACCGAATACGAAGCGAGCAACGTCATCATCATACCGTACGTATAACGATAATAAAAATGCAGAATACTTGCACTTAAAAGGTCTTTATGGTATACTAAACGCAGTGAGGTATTCCAATGAAAGACTCCATAAGTCAAGAAGACATCAATCGTTATAGAAAAATGATCGTATCCCTGGTCAACACCGCCATAGCGCAAACTGACGGTGTGGCGAGGGAATACGACGTTGTTAAGAAAAAGTTCGGTACGTCTACGATGAATACCAAAAATATTCACGTTTATATTTACGACAACACCGTTACGATAGATATATACATCAACGTGCTGTTCGGATATCCCGTGCCGCAAGTCGTCTGCAAACTTCAAGAAAACGTGCTTAATCTTATTAAAGACAGCACGACTTTCTACATAAAAAATATAAACGTGAACGTATCCAACGTAATGTTTGACTAACAAAGGAAGAAAAATACAATGTCAAGAAAGGTAGCGAGAGAAAACACGTACAAACTTATTTTCGAATACTTGTTCGGACGTATGCCGAACGCAAGGACTTATTCGGTGCTGTCGTGCGGCGATATGGACGAAAACGATATAAAATATATGGAAAAGGCGTATTACGGCGTAATCGAAAATTACGACGAACTTACCGAAATAATAAAAAAGTATTCGGAAGGGTTTGCTCTCGACAGAATATTCAAACCCGATTTAAGCGCGCTTTTGCTTGCAATATACGAAATGAAGTATATGGACGACATACCTGCGCCGGTATCCATAAACGAGGCGGTAGAGCTCGTTAAACGCTATTCTACCGATAAAAGCAACGTGTTCGTAAACGGAATGCTGTCGGCTATCCACAAGGATATGTCCAAGTAAGATGACGGTTGTTATCGACGGAAAGAAAGTTGCCGCTCAAATAAAATCGCAACTTAATATCGAAGTAGAAGAATTTAAGCGTAAAGGCGGGGAATGCGGACTCGCCGTCATTATCGTAGGCGAAAATCCGGCAAGTAAGATATACGTTCGCAACAAAATCGCTTCTTGCGTCGAAGTAGGGATAAAAAGCTATCATTACGAGCTTCCCGAAGAGGTCGACGAAGAGGAAGTAATAAATCTTATCGAAGAACTTAACGCAAATAAAGAAGTTTACGGGATACTGGTTCAATTGCCGTTGCCGAAAAAATTTAACGAACGCCGCGTTCTTGCCGCAATTAACCCGGAAAAGGACGTCGACGGATTCAGTTCCTATCAGATGGGCAAACTCGTTTTGGGCGAAGAATGTTTTCCGAGCTGTACGCCGAGAGGTATAATCGAGCTTTTACACGCTTATAATATCCCTTTAGAGGGTAAAAGAGCCGTGGTAGTCGGCAGAAGTAACACGGTAGGCAAGCCTATGGCGATAATGCTGTTGAAAGAGAACGCTACCGTAACTGTCGCGCACAGCAAAACGCAAAATTTAGGCGAGCTTACTTTACAAGCCGATATTCTGGTCGTGGCTATCGGAAAAGCCAAGTTTATTAAGGAAAATATGGTCAAGGAAGGAGCGGTCGTTATTGACGTGGGAATGAACAGAGTTGACGGAAAACTTTGCGGAGACGTCGATTTCGAAGCCGTAAAGAATAAATGTTCTTATATTACGCCGGTACCCGGCGGGGTAGGTCCGATGACCGTAACGATGCTTTTGAAAAACACCGTAGACGCGGCGCGAAGAAATGGCTAATCGCGATTATATAACGGTAGAAGAACTTAATTTTTATATCAATAACGTTTTTCTCGGCGAAGAATTACTTCACAACGTACCCGTAGTGGGTGAAGTCAGCGGCTGTTCCGTCGTGGGCGGACATTGTTATTTTACCCTTAAAGACCCGAAAGCGCAGATAAAAGTGTGTCTTTTTAATTGCTCGGGGAAATATGTGCCGCAAAACGGCGAAAAGGTTTTAGTCCGCGGAAGCGTAGATTATTTTATAAAAGGCGGCACGATTAACGTCAAAGCGTACGAAGTAAAATATTTCGGCGTAGGCTTACTTAACGTAAAATTTCAGGAATTAAAAGATAAACTCGAAAAAGAAGGACTTTTCCGTGAGGATTACAAAAAAGACTTGCCCGTACTTCCCAAAAGAATAGCGATAATTACGAGTATTAAGGGCGCGGCTGTGCAGGATTTTATTACTACCGTAAGGAAAGAGAATACTTATACCGATATAACGATTATCGACGTAAGGGTACAAGGCGATTATTGTGCGCAGGACGTAATAACGGCGTTAAATAACGCCGACAACAAAATTTACGACCTTATTATAATAGCGAGAGGCGGCGGCTCGTACGAAGACTTATTCTGCTTTAACGACGAAAATTTAGTGCGGACTGTTTTTAATATGAACACGCCGGTCGTGTCCGCAATAGGACACGAGACCGATTATACTCTTTGCGATTTCGTCGCCGATTACAGAGCCATTACGCCGACTGCGGCAGGGGAATTGATAGCGGGAACGGCTAAAAAAGCTAAACAAAAAATATCCGATTTGGTAGAAAATTTATCCGACGAAGCGAACGATTTGGTTAAATTAAACGTAGGTAATTTTATTGATATTTGCGAAGAATTGAAGCAAAACGTAGATTATTTATTGCAAAAAGAATACTCGAAAATCAAAAATTCGCTCGATATTGCAAAATTGCAACAAAATGCAATATTTGAAAGAAATCAAGCGGATATAAATAAAAATCTCACTATTTTGGAACAGTTGAACCCATTAAAGTTATTAAATGTGGGTTATTTTAGAATACTTAAAGAAGATAAGTATGTGTATAAAACGGTTGAATTGCAAAAAAACGACAAGATTGAAATTATCGGAATTGACGGAAAAATCGACGCGATAGTTGAACACGGAGGTAATGATGGATTACGAAACTAACGTTAAAGAATTGGAAAAAATCGTTAAGAAACTTTCCGATGAAAAACTCGGAGTGACGGAAGGGCTGGAACTTTACGAGAAAGGAATATCCATAGCGAAAGAGTGCCTGAAATCGTTAAACGAAATCAAAGGCAAAATGGAAGTTCTCAATAAGGAATTGGAGTCGTTGGAAGTAAAGGCAGAGGAAGAAGATGATTGATTTCGAGAGAGAGTTGGTCGAATTTTTCAAGTCGAAGAAGAGCCGTTATACCGAAAAACTGTATAACGCCATGGAGTACGCGCTTTTTCCCGGAGGAAAAAGAATTCGTCCGAAAATTATGTTTATAGCGGCGAAGTTCCTCGGCGTTGACGAAAAAAGAGTATTGCCGTTAGCGATATCGTTGGAACTTATACATAATTACAGTCTTATCCACGACGATTTGCCGTGTATGGATGACGATACGTACAGGCGGGGCATACTTACCTGTCACAGCGTATTCGGCGAAGCGATGGCGTTGCTTGCCGGCGACGCGTTACTGAATCTTGCCTACGAAAATGCGTTCGACGCTTGCGTTTCCGACGCCGAATTATTGCCTGCGGCGAATTTTATCGCCTTAAACGCGGGTGCGGAAGGAATGATAGGCGGTCAGGCTATGGAGTTTTCGTTCGACGAATTCAACGACGGTTTAATTACCGAACTTTATATGAAAAAAACCGGCGCGCTTATAAAATCCGCAGTTCTCGTTCCGTCGTTTATCGCGTACGATAACGAGAAAAAAGCGGCTTTATCGACTTATGCCGACGCAATAGGGCTTGCTTTTCAGTTAAGGGACGACGTGTTGGATGAAGGTAACGAAGAAAAAAAATCCTATCTTTTCGTAAACGGTAAAGAAAAAACCGTGAATATGCTTGAAAAGCTCAATAAAATAGCCGCAAAATCTCTTGCTCGTTGGGCGGAGGGAAAAGAGCTTATCGAATTAAGCGATAAATTGACTTACCGTAGCGTTTAATTCGTCGTTTTACTTATTTTTCTTTTTCTCGGACAATATATTTTATAGCGAAAATATTGTTTTACGGAGAAGGAGTGAAAAATACGGTAAAATCGTCGATGGACGTAAACGAGCGGAAGGATAGAATAAGTAGCGAAGTCAAGGTAAAAAGGCGTTTATCCGAAAGTTCGGTATGGACGATAAAAATTACGCTTATTACGTTGTGTTTAGCGTTTTTTGTAAGTTTTGCGACGTATCTTACTTCGAATAAATCGAATTTTATCATTTCCGTGCTTACGCTTGCGTTACTGATAGTGGTGGCAATAGCCTTCGATTCGGTGGGCGTTGCGGTGACGAGTTGTAATCTTGCGCCTTTGCTTGCCTTGTCGGCCAAAAAGGTCAAAGGAGCGGCAATAGCCGTTAAACTCGTAAAAAACGCCGAAAAGGTATCTAATATCTGCAACGACGTCGTGGGCGATATGGCAGGTATAATCAGCGGAACGTGTGCGGCTACCGTTGCTATACAGTTGTTTTCCGGAGACGGAAATCTGAACTTATTCAACATACTTATAAGTTCGGTCGTGTCTGCGGTCACCGTGGGCGGAAAAGCGTTCTTTAAGAGCGTCGCTATAAATAATTCGAAAGAAATGGTACTGTTTGTCGGAAGAATAATCGGCATATTTTACCGACCGAGGATGAAAAAACATGAGAATTGATTTGTATTTGGCTAATAGCGGGGCGGTTTCGTCAAGGACGAGAGCCGCTAATCTTATAGACTTAGGCAGAGTTACGGTGAACGGCAAAGTCGTAACGAAAGCTTCTCTCGACGTGAGCGACGAAGACAGTATAGTAATAACAGAAGATTACGAAGCGTCTCTCGGCGGACTTAAACTTAAAGAAGGGTTGGAAAAGTTCGGCGTTGCGTGTAAAGACAAAATTTGTATGGACGTGGGGGCTTCAAACGGCGGTTTTACCGACGTTCTTTTGAAAAACGGAGCGAAAACGGTGTACGCGATAGACGTAGGCGAATGTGCTTTGCCGGAGGCTTTAGCGAAAGACGAAAGAGTTGTCGTTATGGATAAGACGAACGCGCGTTACCTTGAAAAGGATAAGTTTGCCGTACCGCCTGATTTTGCCGTAATAGACGTAAGTTTTATCTCGTTGAAACTCATTTTGCCGTCGGTTATATCGGTTATGGAGCGAAACGGCGAAATAATAGCTTTGATTAAACCGCAATTCGAGTGCGAGAAAAGAGATTTAAGCAAGAAAGGTATTTTAGTCGATAAAAAGAAACGGGATAAAGTACTTTTCGACGTGCAGAATTTTTGTAGAAATTCGGGTTTGGTCGTAGCAGGGTTAATTCCCGCGCCGCATCCCTTCGACAATAAAAATCAAGAATATCTTATTTACTTAAAAATTGCATAAAGCATTGCATATTATAAAAATATATACTATAATATTCATATATGAACGCTTTAAGCATAATAAAAATGCGAAAAGCAAAAAGTAAAACGCATTAAGGGGAAAATTACAATGGCAGTATCGAGAATCGAAAGACAAAACACGATAGCAAAGATTATCGAGGAAACGGAAATCAATACGCAGAACGAACTCGTAATCGAACTTAACCGCAGAGGTTTTAACGTCACGCAAGCGACGGTAAGCAGAGATATTAACGATATGGGACTTGTTAAAATCTCGGGGAAAGTAAAGAAATTCCGCTACGCTTTACACGGCAGCGACCAAAAATTAAATAAACTTTCCACGCTTTTCAAGGAAAGCGTAATATCTATGGACACGGCGATGAACCTTATCGTAATAAAAACTTACGACGGAAGCGCAAACGCGGCGTG
>CACXFJ010000035.1 GCA_902766965.1 uncultured Eubacteriales bacterium
CAAAGTCACCTTCAGAAGACCGTCCGACGGTACAGCCTTTACTTTCAGTAAAGCGGTCTTTGCCGACGGCTCCACGATGACGTATGAAGAGTTGGTTTATCGCCTATCGTACCTTAACGCGCACAGGACGAGCGGATATCAGGTCGCGTCGGTGTTCGACAAGGGCGTGTCCATCAGAAATCTCGAAGGACTTTTCTCGGTCAACGACGTAATAAGACCCGGCAACGGCAACGAGTTTGTCGAAAGCAAAGATTATTACATCGGATTAGGGTCGGGCGTAGGCGCGTACGATATGCGAGTCCGTCTCATATTCGACGGAGGATATCGTCTTACCGTGGACAGCGAAGCGGCGAGCGAAATACAAATTCAACCGTATTCCGAAAACGGATACGCGCAATACGGCGAAAGGGGCTTCGTGCTTGCCGACGAAACGGTAATAAGCGTCAACGCCGTCAAGAGCAACGGTTCCGGCGTGGAAGAGACGTTCGTCTACGGCGGCAACAGCGGAAAAGTTCTTACCGACTGGTACGTGGAAGAAAGTTCTTTCCGTTCGATAAGAAAAGGCACGTTCATTAAGTCGATAGAGCAATCCATAGTTTATTCGCAAAGCGAATACGGTACCGTCGTGGTGAGCGCGTTGACCGAAGAAGGTTTCCGCGTGACGAGAACGCTCGTTTTGCCGGGCGCGCCCGCAAGACTCGATAACTTTAACAGCGTAAACGTACCGGGACTTCTTACCGTAACGGAAGGTTCGATAGTAATCAACGATATTTACGAGTATCTTCCGATGACGGAATATTTCGCAGGCACGGCGTATCTGCCTAAAGCCATCAACGTAGAACTTAACGGCAATATGGTGGGAATAAGCAACGTGAACTGGAAGATAGAACCCGACTGGTACGGAAAGACCGAAAGGGTCAACGGCGAAATAAGGGGCGTGGGAGCTTTGGACGTAATGACTTATCAAGGCACCTATAATCCGAGTACGCAGTCCGACGACAAACGTCTTATGGCGACGGCGGAAATCCTCGGCTGGGAATCGGTCGAGAACGGCGTTTCCGTCAAGCACGACAGCGTTAAGATTCACCTCTATATCTCTATAAGAAGTTCCGAAGTGGTGGAACTCCCCTGGAACGTGGGCAATATGAAGCTCGATACCACCGCCATAGAAAACGAAGACGGCAGGACGTACTATATAGAGGCGGACGCGTATAACGACGCGAACAGCTCCGCTATGGTAGACGGATACTTTATTTTGCCGACCAACCTTGCCACGAAGTACAGAAGCGGTATAAATCATACCTTCCCGGCGGTCTCCTACAAGTACCGCAACTACTCCATCACCCGTATTCCGTACAACAACTACGGCGTGGACGTGGATAAGTTCGTACAAATGTACGAAGAGCAGGGTATTCTTATCGCTCCGTCGAGCGTAAACAGAAGTTACGTCGACCTTACCGTGGACGTAGGACTCAGCCAAACCCTTAAATTGAGAGTGAGGTTCTACGACAAGAGAGCGGCAAGCACAACCGCAATAATCGACACCGACGACGCGGTAATAAGAAGCGCGATACTTTCCTCTTTCTCTTCGGTAAACGACAGAAAGGCGGAAGAAATCTTCAACGTAATCAACCAAACGCGAATAAGAGTAAACATAGAAAATCTGTACGAACAGATAGTAAAGGTGAGAGAACGCGTCGTTCTTCCCTCGGCGGATACGATAAAGAGCGATATGTCGGAAGCCACGATAAGACAACTTCTTCTCGACGGTTGGACGGCGTTAAGCGAAGTTACCGCTCCTTACGACGTGGAAACGACGGCGTTAAAGAATAAGTACGACAACGAAAGTCTGTACAATTACGCCTTAACAAAACTCCGTCAATACGTCGAAAACAACACCGACGCCACCGCCAACGCTATCTACAACGCCGTCCGCGGCAACGCAAGCGCGCAAGCGAAGAAAGATAACGTGACCAGACTTATAAGCAACTATTCCTCTTCCGTCTTCAACGCGGGCTACGACTACGTCCTCGGCGAGTATATGAAACTCGAACTCAAACGAGTGTTCGTCAAAGACGCGGAAAAACTTAACGCGGAAGAATTAGGCTACGCCGTTTACTACAAGAACAAACTCGAAGCAAGTTTCGATTACGATTACGTAATAAGAAAAATTTACCGTATAAGAGAATACGTCGCTGCCGGAATGTACGACGTCGATACGGCGAAGGTAGCCTACCGCACTCTTCTCGTAGGCGCGATAGATACCGCCGTAGCCGCCGTAAACGCCGGTTTCACCGATATAAACAGCGTCGCAAGCGGCAAGAGTATTGCGAGCGAAAGCGTCCGCAACGCAGTAATAAATATCTTCAAGTGCAGGCTGGGAATAGGCGAAGAAATAGAAGGATTTTCGCCGATTACGATGAATATCGACACGTTTATCGACGGTAGCGCGAACGTCGCTCTCGTAGGCAAACGGCAATTGCGGCGAGAACTCCGCTCGATGATAAGCTCGGCTATGGACTTTTCCGCCCGCGGAAACGTCGTTCCCGCCTATCTTAAAGCGATTATTCCCGCTCTTATCGAAGACAACGTGGCTTCGGTGCAGAACTTCGGCATCACCGTCACCGCAATAAGACGTAATCTCGAAGCGGGCGTGGACGTGTCGAGTATGATTAACACCGTCGTGACGAGAGGCGTGAACAATTACGTCAAGGGAATTTATCTCGAAAGTCTCATTACTCGCGAGATTAAGAAAATACAGTCGATAAACGCGGAAGAAGGATACTACTACGTAGATCCTTACTACGGATACGTAGCCGTTCCCACCAAGGTGATTATTGACTTCGACGAAGGGAAAGGCGGTTTCTCGTATACCACTACCGTAAGCTGGACCAACGATACCGTCACCGGCAACGTGACCTACGAAGGTAACGCTCGTAACGACGTCTACGGTTACGTCTATATGTGGACGGAAGTCATGAACGCAAAAGACTCCGACGGGAACTACCTTTACAGGAACAACGATATAATAACCGACGTCGCGAATACCGTCGACGCCGAACTCGCCGGCAAGACCTGGAACCAAATAAAAGCGGAAAACGCTTCGATAAGCAATATCCTTTTGATACTCGAAAGCGACGCTATGATAAACACTTACTTCACGAATACGGAAATAGCGGAACTCGGCAAAGAGAACTGCATTATAGACCTTTTCGGCCGCTATGCGAAAGGCAAAGCGCTTCTTGCGAAAGACCCGTCCACGGTTACGGCGTCGGGACTTAACTACGACGAAGCGAAAGGATTGTTTAACAGAGCCAAGTACACGGTGCTTAACGCCGTGGTAAACAACGCGGATACGAAACAGACGCAGGAAATAAGCCTCGTCACCGTGGTTAAGAACAGAACCCTCCCCGCAAACGTGCTCCGCGTACTGGACGAAAACGACGTTCAGCAGACGAGAGTAGAGGTGGAAAATCCCTTCGAGTATTCCGCAAAGGATTTACCGAACAGAATTAAAGTAGGCGACGAATATTTCGAGATAGTCTGGTCTGACGTCAGCATCAACCCGCTCGGCAACCTTTCCGCCTCCACACACACCGTCTACGGCAACATAAAGAATGCGTCGGGGCAGAGAGTTTCGCTCGAACTGTACGTTTGCCGTTGGGAATACGCAGGTATCGTCAAGACGAGCGGCGGCGAAAGCGGTATGATGAACCCGCTCAACTTCTATTTCAGCGAAAGCCTTAAATATTCCGCGGAAGACAGCTACGACGTGAGATTCAACGTTTATACCTTAGTCAACGGAGTGGAAACGTTAAAGGAATACAAGACGGTCACGTTCTATCCCCAAGACAGCGCGCTCTTAGTCAACACCACCGATGACGACGGCATGCTCGCGGTGCTTGAAAGAAAGAATTACGTTATGTACTGGGACGAAATGGCGGTAAATAGCGTAATGAACAACCACGCCGTGGACGTTGAAGGCGATTTGGCGTTGGGTAACGAACGCGTCGGCTCGCATAACCTCACTTCGCTTGCTCTCAATTCGACTAATCCGAAATTGCCGAAGAAAGCGAAGTATTCCTACGAAGACCTTACGATAAACAAACTTGCTTTAATAGGCGACAATTACGGACTCAGCGGTAGCGTCACCGGAATAATCGCCGCCGATACGTATCTCCCGATGACGGGTAAAGTCACCGTAAACACGAACAACATAGTCTACGACGACGATTTGCAAGTGAGATTATTGTGGAATTATTCCTATACCGCGGCGATACAGAGACTTATAAGTTTTGTCGAATTCGCTTATCCCGAAGTGGAAGAAGGCATGCGCCGTCAGTACGCTGTCAATATAATAATGAACTACGCTACGAGAAGCGAAGAAGCGCAGGAAGAACTCGTAAACGACGCAATAAGGTACTACAAAGAACGTTTACAGTCGGACGAAAACATGACCGAAAAGGAAATTTACGACGCCGCTTGTCAGCTTCTTATGTATAACGAAAAGTACGACTTCACGAAGAACCCCGTCGAACTTACCGGCGGAGCGATAATGAAGACGGCTACCGTGCTGTTAAGATACGGCGAAAGCAGTTACGTCAGAGCGGTAGAGATGAAAGTAAGACTTCTTTTCGGCGACTATACACCCGTCAAGTATTACGTGGCGACGGGCGAAGGCGAAAGTTTTGCTTACAATGAAATAACGGCGGTCGGTTCGGTAAATGATCTCCCGAAAGAACTGTATATCGGGGTGAGGACGAAGTACTGGAACGAAACCGAAAACAAGTCGCAATATCTTACGGACGGCGTGCGCGCTCCTTACGACGATATAAGCGACGACGCATACAAACTTCTCCACGACGCTTTCTTCGTCGGCAACGAAAATCCGTCGGTGGATCACATAAACGCTTTACGCAGAATCAAGGTAAGCGACATAGTCTACGGCGACGTGGTCGACGGCTACGTCACGTCGAAATCGTTTATTCTCGACGGCGTAAGGTACGAGAGCAACCTTATTAAAATAAGAGTGGCTTAACGGAGGAAAAGATGAACAAGAAAAAGAGACTGTTTCTTATCATATTGACGCTATTAGTAGCGGTCTTAGTGGCTTTTTCGGCGGTCGCCTGTAAGGGCAAGACCACGCCGGAAGAACCCGACGAGCCGGTCAATCCTACCGTAAAGAAACTCACGCAAAACGAAGCTCTCGATAAGATTTTTAACGGTCTTACCAAAGGTAAGAAAGAGATGTCGCAAGCCACCGCTTACGGCGTCGTCAACGTGTTCGATTTGTATTTGGAAACCGTCGTCAATTACAGAATAACTTATAAAGCGAACTATAAAGAAAACGCCGCCGACAGCGAAATTTACCTTAGCGTATTCGACTACGACAACAACATGGAGAGAGTCTCTTTCCTGTATGACGGAGGGGATTTGTACATAAGTTCGGGCGAAGACAAGAGCGTCATTAAAGCGTTCGGGTCTTCCATGCTCTTCGGTTCTTTCTACGAAGGTTGTAAGAGAATGGACATGACGGGCAGGTTCTACGACGAAAAGCAGATAGCCGCTATCTTTAACAGAAGCGAAAGCGTAAACTTAGGTATGATTCTCAGTCAGAACAATATTACCTACAACAAAGTCGGAGAAAGCGGCGAAGCGGTAGAACTCGCCGACCTCGACCTCACGATAGTAAACGATAACTTATCGTTCTTTTTCGAAAACACGTTCAGAGGTATAGACGATAAGTTCGACCTCGTCAGCAAAAAGTTCCTCGGGTTCAGATTAAGTAGACTTATAGAGACCCGTTTCAGCCACATTTACGCAAAGTCCATTACGATGACGTTCGAAGACTCCGCCGTTAAGGGTTCGGAATGGGTGTCGGACGGCACGCTACAAGGCAACGTGCATAAGTTTAAGATAGGAGCTGCCGTTTCGTATAACGACGGCGCGACCGTTTTGCCGGAAAAAACCGCTCTCGTCAAGAGCAAGTACCCCGAGACCAACGTCGGACGTAACGACTTCGAAGGTAAAATCAACATTCCCGACGTCAGCGATCAGGATTTCGACCTCAATATAGAGACCGACATTAACGTCAACGACAACAGCCTCAACAGATTGAACGTGCGCGTTACCGACGCGACGAAAGAAGAATTCGCTTCGCTCTACTACGTCGGCGGCACGGCGTATTTCGACGCGAGCGGATTTTACCGTTGGCTCGACGGAGCGGTGGACTTAAACGCGTTCAATTTGCCCAAAGTTTATCTGGAAAACCTCGATTTAAGCAAACTTCTCGCCGCCGGGTACAACAACCTTGCCAAAGTTTTGCTGGTTCTCGTCCGCAACGGGTTCAGTTACGGCGGGGACGACGAGACGAAAGCTCTGTACGAAACCATTATGGAAAACTTCTCCGACAACGGAGTGGACACCATATACTATACTATTACGGAAGAACTTATCAAGAAGATAAGAAACAACGACGAGTCTATGATGAGTATCGTCGCAAAAGCCCTCGGAATAGAAGAAAAACAGCTCGCTTCCTACATAGGAGAGGACTTCTTCACGTCGGCTAAACTCGTAATAGGGTACAATCTGGAGACGGAAGTAATCACCCTCACGTTCTATCAGAAAGAAAAAACCGTGTTCGTAGCCACGCTGTTCGCTAACGACTATAACGGCGTGTTTATTCCCGGCGACTGTAATAAAGAAAGCGCGGCTTATTCTCTCATAAAGTATCCCGAAACAGCCACCGTCGAAATTAACGCCAACATAAGCCTTACGAGCGGACGGCAAGTCACCGACGCAAGCAGAGTTTTCGGCGCGTTTATCGGAGACGAAAGCGGAGTCAATACGCCGTACTCACTGCATAACGGAGAAACTCTCGTCATAAAAGGCACGGTAACGCAGAGTATCGTGGACGAGAACGCTCCCAACTTCGTAAGTTTCGACGTGTATTCGAAAATAAAGAGCAATTCTTCCGAAAAGCTCGTATTGAGCGTCCGCAGCAATCCTCGTCTTATGAGCGAACTGCTCGTGTCTTACTACGCGAAAATGGGCGATTACGACAATCCGGACGGAATTTTCTACCGTATCGACAGGAAAGTCGTTATCGAGAGTTTCGACGCGATTTTGGGGAAAGAAAATATCTTTAACGAAAGCAACGTGCTATCGATTCTCACCAAAATTCTCGGTTTTCAGGGTAGCGCGAAAATAACGAAAGCCAACGGTTGGTTCGAGATGAGCCTTTTGTCGGAGGGCGAGAACGACCCGGTGAACGCGCTTATCGGAATAAAGGACTGCACCGCGCAGGTAAGAATGAGAGCCGTTTTCGACGGCGTGGACGACGACGTGGACGCGTCCGCGTTCGTTACTCCCTCCGTTACTCCGCTCGATTCGGTTACCGTAGAAAGCATTTACAGTAAGGGCAGCGCGTGGAAGACTGCGGTTGAAGTGACCGTCAAAACAGCGAAAGGAAGCAAGACCGTTACCTTTACGCCGACTTACGCCGAAGATACCGTCAAGATAGAGACGGGCAAGAGCGTTTATCACCCCGTCGCTAAACTTTTCGGCGAGGAAATAAGCTACGAATTGAGAATTACCGGTTCGGAAGGAACTTACAAAATAGCGGATATTTACGACAGGACTCTCGTAATAGACCCCACGCGCACTAAAAAACTTCCGACCGAAATTAAAGTAAGGTACGATAACAACGTATTAGGCTACCTGCCGTGCGAGTTTACGGGATTCGAAGAAAGCAACATTACCTTGGCAGGTTACAATTTAGCGGGATTTGCGGAAGATTACGGGAAGTGCGTCAAGTCGAAAGTAACGATAGGCGTACATTCCATTATGAATAAGGAATACGATATATATATCCTCGTCAACAACCGTAAAGTCCTTCCCGCAAAGGACGCTTCGGGTGGAGAAATGTTCGACAATACCGGCGTACCCGTCGTGGGAACCATCGAAATAGACCCCTACACCTACGCTATGACGAAGTCGGAAAATCCGTCGTATAATCCCGTTACCGCGTTAATCGAAAGCAAAGGTCTTACCCTTCATTACGACAACGTATACGGGGAAGAAACCGTGTTGGAGGGAGATACCGAAGTCACGAAAAAACTCACTTACGATATTTTCGGCGTAAATAAATTCGTTTTGTCGGAACTTGACCTTAACTGGGATTACGATTTGTCGAAAATAACCTGGCAGGGAAGTTTGGGTTACGCCTACGCTACTATAGGCGACGAAGCGGGGTATCCTATAAAAATTGCCGTCAAGGTAATAGTATCGGCGCGGACTTTCGACTATATCAAGATAGACGACGAAGAGAACGGCAGATACACGATAGACTTTTTACAGAAAGAGACGTATTCCATACCGTCGCAGAGCGGCGTTCGTCACGACGTATATATCTACTTCTACTCCGACGACGCGTCTACGCAGAAGAGAAGAAAGTTGGTGGCGGCTCGTCCCGACGGAATTTCGGATATCGATTACTACGAAAACTACGCGCTCGGCAGTCTCGACTGGGAAGGAGCGGAATATATTACGAAAAATCCCACCGTCATTACGGTGAACGGAACGAATAACCTGTTCGGATTTTTGGGTTCGGGCAGAAGCGGCAACGCCACCAAGGCGACGTTCGGCGACGCCATGATAGTGGGAGAACAGGAAGTAAGGCTGGAAATCAACGTTCCCACGAGATATCAGAGCAGTCAGAACATGCGTGAAGAGAGCGTGGCTACGGGTTGCGTCGTGGACGAAAGCGGCATACCGCAGTTTATCGATATTACTCCCGTCCGCATAAGCCCGGCTAAATTTACCGACAATTCGGACTTCTACGCTCCGTACGAAATAAACCCGTACGACGCGGCGGCGAGACTTCCGTCCATCGTTTTCCTCAAAGTGGCTAATTCTTCCGCCGCAGGCGACGGCAAGTTCAGCGACGATTTAGGAAACTACGAAGTAAAAGAATACGCGGTAGAATGGGTGACCACCGACGACAACGGAAAAGAACTTAACCTTATAGAGCGTAAAGACGACGGACTTTTCGGATTGAAGAATCCCGTCGTGTACCGTCAGGACTTCGTCGTCTACGGAAAGATAGGCGACAGAGGCGGCGACGACCTTTCCAACATAGGCTACGTCTGGGTAAGAATGGCGGTAAGGAATTTAGCGTCGAAACTTGCCTATATACGTTTCGACGGACTCGAAGAGGGCGAGACCGAAATTACGATAGACCCGTACGCGTCTTACTCCTTGCCGAATTCCTTTACCGCACGTCTCGAAAGCGGAAAGGTAATATCGCAGGATAATATGGAATGGTACGTTTCCGTCCGCAATGCGAACGAATGGTTCCCGATTAACTATAAGCAAGGGTACGACAGCAGATACTACGACGAAGCGGGCAAATATATCTTCTCTTACGAGGGCGGAAGGTACGAATTAAGATACATTCTCGACGGCGGAGCGGAAGTTATTAAGCAGGAAATCATTCTTCTCGTCACCGTTCCCGAAAGGAAACTCGTCGTAAATTCCGACGGGAGGAACCTCGTCGACATATTCGACGGAAGCGACTTCGCATACGGATATAACAGACTTAATACCTACGAAGAGTATTCGAGCGTACTTATCGAAAGGCTCGAAAAGATTAAGACCGACGGATACGTAAGCGTAGCGTTTTCGAGCGCGAGGAACGCCGACGGAAGTTACGTCCCGTACAGGCTTGCGGTACGGTGGACCACCGCGGAAGAAGGACACGCGGGATACGAAAACAGTATAGACAGACTGATTGCCGCATTGAAGACTTCTCCCGACGGCAAAACGATAGAACTTAAAGGTTCTGTCTACGCCGGCACGATAAACGAACAGGTCGTCACCTTAGGTTTCTCGTTCGTCAGACTTAAACTTAAAGAAATTTCTCTCGACAGGTTTTACGTCGCGTTGGAAAACGAAGCCGCAAACGTGGAAGAAATGGACGGTTCGATAGCGTTATCCGACATAGCTTCGTCCGGTAAAATTCACCTTAACGTAACCAAGGCTTTCGGGTTGAAGAACGAAGAAGGAAAGTTCGCTTCCCCGTACGACTATATAAACTACCTTTTCGGCGAAATACAGCTCGGTTTCGAAAACGGTACGGTTCTTAACGCCGTACCCGCGCTCGACTTCTGCGGCTACGATAAGGATACGTTTAACAATAAGGTTCTTAACGGCGATAATACCGAAACTTCTTCGGAATATACCGACGTAGAAATCAAGTTGACTAAATTAAGTCGGGGTTCCGCTTTGCAGGAAATCAAAATAGCCGTCCGAACCCTTAAAGACGAAAGGCTCGAATCGGGCGAAGAAATAGTAGCCGAACTTTTCGACGAGCAGTCGGAAGAACTTTTCGGCGAGAATAAAGATTACGCTTTGCCGACGAGTATCAAAGTAAGGTATAAATTGAGCGGCGACGTAATTTACGACACGCCGATTTGGACGGTAGGAGCTACCACGAGACCGTATCTTAACGTGGATACCGCCACGGGAATACCCGTAAGATTTATAAATACTTTACGCCGTGACGGCAACGCGGGAAAACAACCGTCTTCTTACGACTTCGGATTCAGACTTCCCTGCGAAGACGCAAGCTACAATATCACCGTCCGTATTCCGAGAAAGGATATCGGCGGCACTAAATACTCCGCTACCGACGAAACCGGCTTGTACAGAATAACCGAAGGCGTGCTTAATATCGACAATCCGTATCTTTACTATTCCGCCGACAGCGAATACGGTATGGACGTGACGAAAATCCCGTCCGTCATTACCGCCGAGATTACGAGCGAATACGAAAGCACCGAGCTTAATACTCACTACGTCGAGTGGAACTTTATTAAGGGAGTGTTCGATTCCTCCAAGTTCGCCGACGGATTAGACAGGGTTAAGTTCGCCACGGCTACGCTCAAAGCGTACTACGACGCCGACGGAAACAGACAGACGCAGACCGTCGACCTGTATATTACCGTAAAGAGCCTCGTCTATTACGGAATAAGCTACGGAGAACTGCCCGTCAAGGAAGGTACGGACGGCAACAAGAACGTTATTACCATAGACCCGTACGACGACGTAATGGGGTATAAGGGCGATTTCCGTCTGCCGACTATCGGACTTACCGTTTTGTTCAACGCAGGTCTCGACAATTTCGTGTTCGGCGATAAGAATAATCCCGTGACCTTCAAACTGTTCGATAACGACGGCAACGTGCTTAACGAAAATTTAGTCAACGTGCCTTACACCGAAAAAGGTCACGCGCTTAATTACGAAGCGTTGAAAGGAGTGACCGTCCTTACGATAAAGGCGTATATACCGGGCTACGAGAACGGTTTGCCGCTGTATCTCGATATTCAGTCGAGAAATATAGAAAAAGTGTCGGTCGGCAATTATAAGTTCGACAAAAACGGAACGCTTATCGGTACGGAATACCTTGACGGAGTTTACTTTGTAGACCCGTACAATTCCGCTACGTTTATGCTCCCGTCGGAAGTTTCCGTCAAGTTCCGCGAGAACACCGATTACACTACGCAGAAAGTAGCCGGTTGGGAAATAATAGGCGACGACGGCAACCCCGTTTCGTTGGAATCCGATAAGAACTTCTACGTCCGCAACGATTATTCCGACGCGGTAAGCTACGGTTTTTACAGAGCGGACGGCGAAAGCTATAAAGGAAAGAATTATAAATTAAGGGGATACATATCTCTGGGCAGAACGTCTACGGGGACGGCGGGCAGACAGTACTTTACTATCGACGCTATTGTCCTGAACCGCTCTCTTAAAGAGGAATTCTCCACGCATTACCGTTACGACGATCCTCTCGGCGGACTTCTTTCCGACATCCCGGGCAGCCTCACCGAAGAAATGTTCGTCGATTACGACAGATATTATGCAAAACTCGATTTGCCCGACGGATACGAATACTCCGCGTGGAATTACCCCGTCGTTCCGAAAGTGAACTGGGGCATAGAAAACGACGATTCGATTATCGATTACAAGGGCGGTTTCGACAAGGACATTAAAGGCAACGTGTATTACGCCGACGTCAACGCAAGCGTGCTTCTCGGTATACTTTCCGCAAAGATAAACGCCTCTTACGAAAACCTTATCAAGGCGAGAATGTGGGACGGATACTTTACGTCGAGCGGCGCGCCGCAGGCGTATTCTTCCGCTACGTCAAGCAGACTTCGCGCTCTTAAAGCCGAATTCGACAAGGAAGTAATAAAAGCCACCTACGACGTTTTACTCGCGAAATATAACGCCGGAGACGAAAGCGAAAGACAGTTCGCAAACTATTTAGCCAACACTTTAGTCAACGAGATTATCGCCGAATACGGTTACAACAGACTTACCGAATTCAACGAAATAGCCTACAAGATGTTTTACAGAGTAAAGGACTCGTCCGAAACGGGTTCTAACGAAACCGAAAGCGCCATTTATCTCAAATGGAAAGAGGTTTACGACGCGTTCGTCGCCGAAAACGACGAATACAAACCCGATTTGTCGGCGTATCAGTTACTTAAAGTAGCCAAATACGACGTAATCAACGACGAAAGCCGTCCCGTCTTTACCATCGACGAAAGAAACGGTATAAACGCGAGACTCCGCGCGAGAATAGAGGCAAGTTTAAGAATTTACGTTAACGCCGATATATGGGACGCTCTTTACGACAGGGCTTTGGAACAGGAAAGAAAGATTATGTCGTCGCTCGTAAAGGGCAATTCCGCCGCCGCCAAGTCGTCGGCTCTCGGCGTGTTCAGAGTGTACGAAGCCTTGCCGGGCAGCGTGGGAGAATTCGCTTTTGCGAATATCACCGCGCCCTCTCTCGACGTGGGCAATATTATAGAAAAATACGACGACAGCGGAAATCCCGTTTATAAGACGGAGTTTATTTTCAACGTGTATTCCTCGCTGTCTTTCGTGGAAGACGCCGACGTGGAAATATCCTTGAATCAATATCCCGTATTGAAAAAATACGTCGAAGAGGGTATACGCCTCGCGATGGAAGATATAAGACAGGCGAAGAAAGGCGAAGCGCTTTCCGCATATATAGCGAGAGTCACCGAAGACTACGTCAACTCCATCGTTCCGACGAGAATTCTTCCCGATCAGGGAGGCGCGGAAGAAAAGGTAATCGACTTTACCTACGTTTACGGCTCGTTTGCCGAAAGTTCCACCGCGTACGCCAAATACTGGGATACCTTATATAAATACGCGCAGGATAGCGCGGTAGCCCATATAGACCTTCTTCCCGGCAACACCACGCAGGAAAAATGGGCGGCGGCGTACAGGACGCACGAGATAAGAAAAGACGGAATGTGCGAAATAATGGAAGAAATTCAGGCGAGAAACGGTGAAAACTTCACTAAAATGTTTGAAGAATACGCCAAGGTATTGCAGAAGAGAGCCACCGCCGAAATGGACGGATACCTTGCCGAAGCCACCTCCGACGCCAACGTAAAGATGGCGGACTATATTATGGAAGGCAACACTAAGGTAAGTTCCGTCACGAATTCCTACGGCGGTTCGCAGGGCGCGTTCGCCATTATGTTCGACGAAATCGGCAACGAAACTTACGACAGACTTAAGAAGAGTTATTCCTCATCGGAAGACCTTACCGTAATAGAAAGAGCCTACAACGCGGCGCAGGGCGGCAACGGCACGAGCAAAGCTATGGCGGCTTATTATCTTATGAAAAATACCAACGTTCCCACCGCGATGAGAGACAGAGCGGAAAATATATTCTACTATCTCTTGGGCGGCGCGGCGGCTTACGAAACCATGGTAAACAACGCGTCGGCAGTCGGCTTGACCGCCACCGATATAGAACTTCTTTATAACGCCGCCGCCACCGACAGCGGTTCGCTATCGATAAGCCGATATAACGGGGCGTTTACGGAAGAAGAGTTCGCGGAATACCGAAAGACGGCTTTCGTAAAGAGTCTTATGACGAGTTACAAGGGGTCGAGCAACGCCGCTGTAGTAGCAGGCTGGATTTCCGCCGCGATAAGGACGGTTTATTCGACGGGCTACGAAAAAATCGCCGCGTTGAAAGACGACTACGTTACGCTGCGGGAGACCGAATGCGGAATTACCCGTAACGCGTTCGTAAAATACGTCAAAGCGTACGAAAGTAAAGGCAATAAGGTAAAGGTTTCGATAAAAGAAAAGACCGAATATTATCAGAACAAGTACGTTTTCGACAATTCCGAAAACATTGTGGAAAAATTACTTAACGGCAATACGTTCTCGTATAAGAACGAACTTCTCGTCACCGATCCGACCGAGATAAGACAATTGAAAGCGAACGCTCTCGATTATTACCTCAACGCGTACGCGGATAGCAAGACGGCTAACGCGATAAACTATTTCGTCTATCTCTACGGCGGCGACGCTTTCGATAAACTGTCGAAAAGAGACGACCTCGGAAGTAAGTTTATAGCCGACTTAAACAACGCGTACTACTACGTTCTGCTCGAAAAGGCGAAGAACAATATCAGGGAAAAACTTGTCGTCACCGACGCGGACAAGCAGACCACGAGATACAAAAATCTTTACGAAGAAGTAAGGAACAGGTTCGATACCGTGGCTGTCGCTCCGGGAAGTCTTGCTAATTCCGTTCAGACGGCTATGATGGAAGCGGCGGTTAATTCGCAGTACCTTGCGATTAAGTATTCTTCCGTTATTCAGGCGTACACCGAAGAAGTAAGAAGCCTCGTTTCCGCAAGCGAAAAAGCGGTCAACGGTTTCGTCTACGACGATATTTACGGTACCGACGCCGCTTTATTCGATGAAATCAACGCTATTTTCGCCGCAGCAAGCGATTCTCTGTACAGCGAAGCGTATAAGTATTTCAGACAAAAACTCATAGAAAACGAAGCGAGTTTCTATTACGACGCCGCCGACGACGTGAAAGACGCCGAGGCGAAGAATTACGCTTACGGACTTCTCGATTCGTACGCGTTCAAGACCGTCGACGAAGAAGACGTAGCGAGCTCGTTCGTAAATAAAGTTTTCGCGGAGTACGAATTACTCACCGACGAAGAAAAGGCGTCGGTTTCCGCAATAGTGGGCGACGCGTTCACCGCGGAAATAACGTATTACGAAAAAGCCGAAAAACTGTTCAATATCTACGTCGTACTCAAAAAGAACGTCGACGGGAGCATATCGTCGGTGGCGGACAGACTTGCTTCCGCAATAGAAAACGCCGCCGTCATCGATTCCGTCAGCGATACGGACAAAGCCGTCACCGAAGGAATACGCACGTCGGTAGGACAAATTCTTTATAAAGATTCGGCGTTTTTAAGAAAGTATAATCTTACCGTATCCGAAAACGTAACCGCGGAAGTCGCGGCAATAACGGGAGTGGAAACCTACGCCGTTTATCTCGAACTCATTAAGACCGTTTGTTCGTTAAGAGGAAATATAAACGGTTCTTACCTGTCCGACGATAACAACGCGGGAGACTTTTCCGTGACGAGCGAAGAGTACAACGCGGCGTATACGGATATACTTGCTTCCGTCCTTAAAAACGGGGTGGGAGGCAAGGTTCTCGGAGTAAGTTACGACGTAATAAAAGCCGCAATAGACGGCAAAGCCGACGAAATAAAGAGCGAATTAAACGCCGGAAATTATTCCCGTTACGGCGAGAAGATAATAGGCAGAATGCTCCTTACTTCGGCTCATTCCGATATTAACGCAGGAGAAAAACCTCTTACCGTAGGCGAATATATCGCAAGCAAGACGAGTTACGTAGACGAAATCATTCTTAAACGGTACGTCGACGGAGCAGTCGGCAGTAACGATAACGAAAGGAAGAAAAACATTTTCGAACTGACGAAAACGGCATACGACGGAAGAGTTAAATTCAAGACCGAAGATCACGCCGTAAGCGAGGACGACAACAGGAAAGTAATAGTTTTCGACAAGTCGGCTCTCGTAGGCGGTTCGGGTTCCTCCGTCAAAGCCCCCGTGTATATCGGAAATAAGTATAAAATAACTTCCGATTACAAGAACGCGTATAAGATAGACTCCATAGATTACAGATACATACAGGTAGTCATAAAATACGTAGACTTTACCGATACCGCGACGGTGGACACCATAGCGACGTTCAAGGACAGAAACTATATCGAAATCGATCCTTTCGCTCCCGAATTCCCCGATACGGTTCACGCCTACGGCGAATATCAGGCTACCGGAAGCAGCGAGACGGTATTGTTCGACGTCGGATACGTCAACGTAAGCTACGGCGACGTCTTTAAGGAAAACATCTACGACGGACAGGACAAAGAAACGGTAAGCTACTTTATCTCGTTGACCGACAAGCAAGGTCAGACCTACTCTCTTTCGGTCGCGACTAAGTATTTCGACCGCACGATTAAGAAAGTTTACGTAGACACCGACGTTTACGGCGGAGAAAAGGTAGCCGACCTTACGAGCGACTTCAACGGTCTTACCGATATGTCGGACGAAACGGGCGTAAATAAATTCATCGTCAACCCGATTAACGAAAGCCTTCTCGACGTAGAAAAGAAGTCTTACGTACTTCCCGAAACCCTGACCGCGGCTTTCGCCGACGGCACTTATCAGAAGTACGACGAAGTGGAATGGGACCTCGCGAGCGTGGAATATTCTCTCGTCGGAAGAAAGGGAATTAAGTTAAGACTGTTAGGTTACGTCGTTAAATTCGACGACGGAACTTCGAGAAAAGTAAGTTTCGATTACGAAAAGAACACCGTCACCGTGGTTTTACGCGACGAAAACGGCAACGCGACCAAGACGAAAACGTACAACAACGTGCCCGACGAAAAGATATGGAACATGACTCTCGACGTGACCGATCAGACGCCGAAATCGATAATCGTGGAAAACGTCGACGGCACGAGAGACGTGATAGGTACTCTCGCGGCAAACGGAGCCTACATAGATATATCGAAAGATAAATACACCCTTAATCCCTTCGACGTAGTGTTCCCGCCGGAATTCAAGATAGTATTTAGCGACGGCACGGAAAGCAGCCTTATAGAGGGCGGCGGCTGGAAGCTGGAAGTAGGAGCTAACGGCACCTACAAGATGCAGGATATAATAATGGGCGTAGCCGGCGATCACAACGTTATGACCGAGTTCGGATATCTCGGGTACAGAATAAGAGCGAGAATAGTCGCCGACGATATAGAGCTTGACGGATTAGCCGACGGCGAGTATTACGACGGCGGCACGTTGTATCTCGTCAAGGGCGGCGGAAGCGTGTTCGAACAGTTGGAACGTAACTATTCCTACTTCTATTACAATTTCAGCAACGTTTCCGGAAGACCCGATTACAGAAAGGTTCCTCTCTCCTTCATCGACGCAAACATAAGCTCTATAAGCACGGAAAACGAAACCGTTTACCGCGACGTCAAGGGCGTGCTCGGATGGGATAAGAAAGCGTATCCCGGCGGAATGACGATGAGTCCGAATATTTTGTTTACGATAGCGGTAATAGATCCGCAAATGTACGCAAAATACGACGGCGCAACGAACAGATACGTCGTAGTCGATTATCTCGGTATGCCGTATGACGGCAACTATCAGAAGAAGAACGACGTCAACGAACCGGCTATCGCCGATTATCTTGTCAAGATTGCGACGAACGGCGAAGAAATAAAATTCTATATTGACAGAGAGTCGATAAACTATAACGTGTTGCAAAAGACGGTCACTTTCGAATGCGTATTCCGTATGACGAGCGGCGAAGCCAAACTTTTCGCCGATAAGGACGGCGGCAAGAACGTATCTTTCAGTGTAACAATGCCGTTGTCCGGGTACCTTTACACCGGCGTAAGGAACGCCGAATTCGACAGAACGCCCGTAAAAAACGCAAAGGGCGAAGACATTTGGCAGTGGACTGCGGTAAGCGAAGACTCGTTGGAATACCGCGACGGAATTATATGGGAACTCGGCAAAGAACTCAAAGCGAGCTACTTACCCAAAGCGATTACCGCAAGCGGCGAAAAGATAAGTTTACTTTGGAACCTCGACGGAATTAACGTAAACGCCTCTACCGCGGACTCGGCGAAAGGAAGTTATATCGCGAAAGGATATTACTACAACAGCGACGGCGCGTGGGTTTATAAAGAACTTGCAATCTCCGTCGAAAAGTTCGACGCGGCAGATACGATAATCGATAATCTCGGCGGAAGCACCACGTTAATAAGCGTATACGACGGCAAGTATTACAAATTGCCTCTCGACCTTAATTCCGAAGGAATGTATATGTTAAGAAAAGACGGTTCTTACGGCCCGCTGAACGAAACGGCTCTTACCGTGGAGTACAAAGCGGCGACGGACGAGGACAGGAAGTATTCCGCGACGAACTATCCTCTTAACGCGGGAGAATACGACGTCAGAGTAAGAATAGACGACGATAACGTGACCGTGAGCGGAGAACTTGTGTTCCGTCTCATAAGAAGAGCCGTGACCATAAATCAGAATAACGTTACTTTCGTCGGAGAAAGCAGCAATACGGTAATCTATACCTACGACGGCACGAGGAAAGAACTCGTCGTAAAAGACGGTTTGCCGACGGTCGTCGTCGACAACTGGTTCGGTTCGGCGGAAGAAAAACAGGAAATTCTGAACAGGCATCTTGCCGACGGATACGACGAAACGACGGCAAAGAGCAGAGCGTATAACGAATTATACAACAGGGTTACGCCGCAGACGAGAGAATATCTCGACGATAAAAAGGACGCTCTCGGCGAAAGTACCGGATACGAAAACGACGCCCTTAACGCCGCAATGTTCGACCGTCTTACGCCTAATCTCGAAATATGCGAAGTCGTCGCCGACGTAACGTACGTCTCCGGCAACTCCGTTTTGAAAGAAGCCCCGACGGAAGTGGGCGTGTACACCGTAAATTACACCGTAAAGGCGGAACAAAACCGCGGCAACTACGTATTCAATAAAAATACGACCTTGAGCCGCATTATCGAAATCGTTCAGCCGTCGGTAAACTACGGACTCGCGGAAACCGAACTTAAATATAACGGCTTGTATCAAAATCCGAGAATAAGCGGTTTGCACGACGAAAAAGGCAATCTGCCCGCCGGCGTGACCGTCACTTACAAGTACAGCACGGGAGTCGGCAGCAGCACGCAATACTTCACCGACGGCATAAAGAACGCAGGGGTATATAACTGTTCCGTGGAAATCGACGGCGGCAAGAACTATCCGAACGGTTCTATCGCAAATCAGCAAGTGTATATCGTGGCGGGCGACCTCTATATCGACATCGAGAGTGCTTCGGGAGAATACCTCTCGGCAATAAACGACGTCAAGGATAAAGTTGTCTTTAACGGACTTAAAGGCAACGACGATAAGTCGCTCTTCGGCAACGCGGATATCTACACCGAAGCGAAAGAGTACTTCGTCCCGGGTACGTACGGAATTTATCTCAGAGGCTTCGTAATGAGCGGAGCGCAGAGCGTATATACCTCGATTGACCTTACGGAAACCTTCGTCGTCAACGGTAAGAACTATTACAGAATGTATCTGAAACCGGCAAGCGAAGAAGGAAGCCTATACAGACAGCTCGATTCCGCGGGCAATTACGTTTACGCCGAAATCATAGCGATGATAGGCACGAAAGACGCCCCCGGCAACTATAAGGTTTACGTTGCGGAAAAAGGCGAATACAATATTTACGTCAATACTACGGGCGATGAAATAATCTACGTAGTAGACGACGACGCAGGCCTCAACGCCGCATTGAACGGTATTAAGGACGGCGACAAAGCGAGAATATACCTTAACGCGAAAGACGGCGTGAAGACGGTTTATTCGGGAATAGAAATCAACGTCAACGCAGTCGTTTACTTAATAGGTTGCTACGACGCGGATAAGAATATCCTTACCTATCTCGACTCGCTCAAAGTGGTAAAAGGCGCCGCCAACGTGAGAATAATTGGTTTCGAAGCCGACGCGGAAGGCGAAGTCACGGTAGAAATCGGCAGAAGAGCGGGCGCCGTCACCATAGAAGACTGCGTATTCAACGGTAACGGTCAGCCGTATTCGGTGGGAATAAGGACGGAAGACGGATACGAGGAAAAACTCCTTTGCACCTCCTCGGTATTCAATGGTTTCCAGATAGGTCTTATCGCATACGGCGGCAATATGGAAATAATAGCCTGCGAATTCGGCAACAACGTCCGCTACGGCGTAAGGATAGACAGCGACGGCAAGGATATCCAGATAGGGAACTGTACCTTCGTCGGCAACAACGTGGGCTTGTACTTCGAAAACAAGTTAGTCAACGTCCGCGACAACACCTTCTCCGCTAACAGAACGGCAATCGAAGCCCCCGGCGGCGACGAAATCGACCTCTCGTCGAGAAACGAAATCGACGATAAAAACGGCGTTAAAGTCAAAGTATAAGCCCTCAAAAACTTACCGAATCCAAACTAAAACGACTCTCGGAAGGGGGTTGTTTTCTTGTGTCCCGATAGTCGCGTCGAGCGTAGCAAAAACGTCGAAGCGTAAGAGGCAACTATTTTTCGTCACGGCGAGAGCAAACGCATAATTATCTGCTTTTTTTCGTTGCGTAAAAAAATCATACCTGTACAATTACACGCACAACCATATTCTTTTTTATGAGCTATACTCTAATCAACAACTTAAAAAAGGAGATAAAAAATGAAAATTTACAATAGTTTTGAAGACCGAAAAGCTCATCTTACCGACGAATGTATCGAAAAGTGCTGCAAGATAGCCACGAAAGGCACGAACGCCGAATTCCGTATTTTTCAGTCAGCAAAATCGGACAGCCGCTACGTTTATTTTTCTATGGATTCCGCAATGTACGTCGTAAGAATAAGCGACCATTCGCCCAAGGTATTTTATTTCGATAAGCAGGTGACGATTACGCCGTCTACGAGGAATAGAAAAATAGTCGCCGCTTTAAGGAACGCCGTCGCAGTCTTGCGTTCAAAAAGAATGAAATACCTGTTGTCGGTCGTCGCCGTCGCATAAAAAGGAGAGAAGAGATGGATTTGTTCAAAATAAGGAAAGCAATAATATTAGCAAAAAAGACCTGCGGCACGGAAGAGGAGTTAGAAAACTATCTCGAAACGAAATACGAAAAGATAAGCAACGTAAAGGGCAAAGGCTACGAAGACAAATACAACCTTATTACCATTTTGTCGACTAAGCTGTTGTATACCAAAAGCTTTACGGTGACGAACGCTTTCGGCGGACGGGAAAGGATAGAACTTTCTATACTGAACCCGAAAGAGTACGGCGAATATATGATTGTACTTTTCGGCACTCAGGGAGAAAGAATTACGAGAATAGAAATTTACAGTTGCGGAAAAGTTTCGCAAAATAATTAACCACGAAAGGAGAAAAGATATGAAAAAACTCAAATCGCTCGCCCTATACGGCGTCTACAACCTGTTTAACACGAAAAACACCGCAAAAAGACTCGCCCTTAAATCCCGCATAGTCTACGAGATGACCAAACGCACCGCAAAAACCGCCGCCGGAGGTAACGCATGACCTCGTTTTTAGCTTATTTTATCGTTTGCCTCATATCCGACGCCATTCAACGCGCTACCCGAAGAAAGAAAACAAATAAAGGAGATAGGTATGACGAAAGAAGAATTTATTAAAAAAGCAAAGAGCTTCGGCTATACCGACGAGCAAATCAAAAAAGCAATAGACGGCATGCTCGAATTAAAAAACGACTATCATATAGACGTCGATTACGATGGCATAAACCTACACGAACAGAACCGTCGCGAAAAAACCGAAGACAAGTTCACCCGGAACGGCGGCGACGTTTTTATTTACACTCCGAAAAATTTATTGCCGAAAGAAGAGAGGCGAAGATAAACGTCTCACGCCGCAATCATCCTTGATTTTTAATTGCCCGTATGATAAACTACATATAGAGTTTTTAAGATAAACTTCTAAAAATCGTACCGAGGATAACCAATGAACGATAATATCGACGTAAAAGAAAACAGTATTTATAAGCTCGACGACAGACTTCTCGATATTCTACTTATGGATCGTTCGTCAAAAAAAAATTTAATTTGGGCTACGGACAATTACGCTTCAAAGGGGTTCGGATATCAAGAGTACGATCATATCACCGTAAATGCGATTATCAAAAGAAACGGTAACGTCATAAAACCCCGCGTCGAAAAATCAAAAAAAGAACAAGCGGAGCGCGTTAAATCAAAAGCGGAAGTGTTCACTCCGTCTTGGGTTTGCAACTGTCAAAACAATCTCGTCGACAATGCGTGGTTCGGTCGCGAAAACGTCTTTAATATAGAAACGGAAAAAGGTTGGAATGTCAGCCTTGAAAAAATAACTTTTCCCAAAGGTAAAACGTGGCAGGACTACGTCGAAGAAAAACGCCTCGAAATCACTTGCGGAGAAGCGCCCTACCTTGTCAGTCGTTACGATACGGTATCCGGTGCCGAGATAGCTATTAAAGAAAGAATAGGCTTGCTTGACAGAAAACTTCGTATAGTTTCCGAAAACGTTGACGACGAAAAAGAATGGGTGGAATGGGCAAAAACGGCTTTCAAAAGCGTTTACGGATTCGATTGGCAAGGCGATAACGTACTTCTTGCTCGTGAAAATCTACTCCGTACTTTTATAGATTATTATACCGATAAATTCGGATTGTTCCCGATAACGGAATATCTTTTTGAAATTGCCGAAATTGTTTCTTGGAATATATGGCAAATGGACGGATTGAAGTATGTAATCCCAAACAGCTGCAAACCGTTACCCAAACTGCAAATGTCTTTTTTTGAGGATGAAGAAGAATGTGAAGAATGCCCCGGCTGCGCAAAAAACGACAACAGCAAACATACGGGGATATATTGTGTGATAAAAGATTGGGAAAATGGCAAAAACCGAAAATTCGTAACTTTAGTAAGGGGGATATGACAGTGATTCAATTTAAGTCCACGTTTGAATATAAATTGATATATGTTATGCGTATCAACGATAAAGAGCATAACGGATTGTTGAAAATCGGCGACGCGACTGTAAAAACCGATAAGTCCGAAAAAGAACTTGTCCCTAATTGTAAAGAACTTAATTCTTCCGCAAAAGAAAGAATAAAAAGCTATACGCAAACGGCGTCGATTTCCTATGATCTTTTACATACCGAATTGGCTATACGTACCGTTACGAAAAAAGGACGTTCGACAATTAAGGCGTTCAGAGATAATGCCGTTCATGACGTTCTTATTAGGTCGGGTATACCGCGACACGTTTTTGATATGGAAAGTCAAGGGAAAGAATGGTTCAAAACCGATTTAGAAACGGCAAAGAAAGCTATTCAAGCTGTTAAAGACGGGCAAAACTCGCTGAAAGCGGGAGATATAAGCGAAGATGACTCCCCTATTGTTTTCCGTCCCGAACAAGCAAAGGCGATAAAGGACACGATTACTCAATTCAAGAAGGGCGATCGTATGCTTTGGAATGCAAAAATGCGTTTTGGCAAAACTTTGACTGCACTTCAAGTAGCAAAAGAAATGGGGTTTAGAAAAACTCTTATCTTTACTCATCGCCCGGTCGTGAGCGACGGGTGGTACGAAGATTTCGTAAAGATCTTCAAGCATACCGATTACGTTTTTGGCTCAAAGACAAAAGGTGAAACTATAGATAACCTTGCCGATACGGACAAACCGTTTGTATATTTCGCTTCGATGCAAGACTTAAGAGGTTCCTCGGCTGTCGGCGGCAAATTCGATAAGAACGAATATGTATTCTTAATCGATTGGGACTTCGTCGTTGTGGACGAAGCGCACGAAGGCACTCAAACAACGCTGGGACAAAAGGTCTTTCAAGCTGTTTTGGACAACACCGATAAAAAACCAAAGATGCTTGAGTTGTCCGGTACCCCGTTTAATCTTCTTTCCGATTTTAAGGAAAACGAAATCTATACTTGGGATTACATAATGGAGCAGCGTGCAAAACGCGATTGGCCGCTTAAACATTTCGGAGATTCCAACCCTTACGAAGAATTGCCGCAACTCGAAATGTTTACTTACAATTTGGATAAAACGCTTCCGGGGTATATTGACGTAGCCGACGGCGCATTTAACTTCCGCGAGCTGTTCAGAACATGGACGGGCGATATAGGCAAAGATTTCAAACCCGTTCCCACAGGCGTAAAAGTAGGAGATTTTGTCAACGAAAATAGCGTTTGGGCTTTCCTTAATTTGCTGACAAAATCAGACGGACATAATAACTATCCGTTTTCGACGGAAGAAAATCGCTCCTATTACAGACACACGTTGTGGATGGTTCCGGGCGTAAAAGAAGCTAAGGCTTTAAGTAAACTATTGCAAGCGCACCCCGTATTCGGTTCGGGGGCGTTCAAAATCGTCAATGTAGCCGGTGAGGGCGATGAGGAGCAGGACTATAAAAACGCGTTGAAGGCTGTCCGTAATGCAATCGGCAACGATCCCGACGACCATTACACTATCACCATTTCTTGCGGAAGATTAACCACCGGCGTGACCGTTCCGGAATGGACTGCGGTTTTGATGTTATACGGTACGTTCTCAACGTCGGCTTCTAACTATCTGCAAACCATTTTCCGCGTACAATCTCCCGCAAATATCAACGGAAGAATCAAAGAGCGTTGCTCCGTATTTGACTTTGCTCCGGATAGAACTTTGAAAATGGTTACCGAAGCCGTAAGCTTTTCTACAAAAGCCGGCGACACTTCCGGCGACAAGCGTATTTTGGGCGAATTTTTGAATTTCTGTCCGGTAATAGCTATCGACGGATCGGAGATGAAACCGTACAACGTAGACGGACTTTTACAACAATTAAAGAGAGCATATACGGATAACGTCGTTAAGAACGGCTTTGACGAC
>CACXFJ010000036.1 GCA_902766965.1 uncultured Eubacteriales bacterium
GCAAGGGGTACAAAGCGGGATTATGGCTTGCTCCGTTCAACGCACAGAAGAATTCGGTCGTGGTAAAGGAACATCCGGAATGGTTTATAAAAGACGAAAACGGCAAGTACGAAACGGGCAGCATAGCCTGGGGCGGAGCGTATACCTTGGACTTTTATATACCCGAAGTAGCCGAGTACATAAAGGACGTCTTTAATTGCGTCTTTAACGAATGGGGTTTCGATATGGTAAAGCTCGACTTCCTTTATTCCGTTTGCCGCACACCGAGGAGAAACAAGAGCCGCGGGCAGATAATGACCGAAGCTATGGACTTTTTGAGAGAAGTAGTGGGGGATAAAATACTGTTAGGTTGCGGCGTTCCGTTGTTCCCCGCTTTCGGGAAGGTCGATTTTTGCCGTATTTCTTGCGATATGGGCAAAACTTTTTATGACCCGTGGTATATGAAACATACTAATCAGGAACTTTTCAGCACACGGTGCGCGATGAACAACACTATTTTCAGAAGACATCTCGACGGCAGAGCCTTCGGCAACGACCCCGACGTATTCTATTGCAGAGAAAACGACGTAAAGGCGAAAGACAGGCTCGCTTTGCGTACGTCCCGGCTCGACTTTACCGACGAACAAAGAGAATTGCTCGCCACGATTAACTCAATGCTCGGAAAGGTTCTTTTCGTCTCCGACAACGTGGGAGGATACGACGCCGAACAAAGAAGAATGGTGGAAAAGGCTTTCCGTCCGACGGGCAGAAAAGTCACCGACGCAAATTACGTTACCGCCGACGTCATAGCGATAGACTATACCGAACGAGAAGAAAAATACAGACTTACGTTCAATGTAAGAACGGGCGAAAATAAGACCGAAAAAATGTAAATTTTTATCCGCGTAATAACGAAACCGTCGGCTTTTGTCGGCGGTTTTTTAATGCTTTTTATAATCGGACGAAGAGCGAAAATACTCGCTTAATAATATTTGTTCCCGGACTTACATATACTACTCGTATGGAAAGAAAAGTAATAGAGTTCGACGGCGACGAAAGAAAGGAAGAGTATATAGAAAAAGTTTTCGAAAAATCGCAAATATATTTTGAAAAGACCGTATGCGGCGGAAAGACGGAATATGCGTTCGTGTGCGACAAAGCGACGGAAGATTGCATAATATGCGCGTTGATATGCAATTTTTATAAGTTTAACGAGCTTATGAAAGCGTTCCCCGAGGTTGAAGAAAAGGACGGGGCGTTTTACGCTCTTATCGGTTCGGCGATAGGGCTTGACGCCGAGGAAGACTTAAAAAACGTGGCTTCCGCTTTAAGGAAAAACGAGATAAAAAATATCGACGGATTTTATAATTTCAGCATACCGCATATAAAAGAGGGTTGGAAAAATTTAGCAAAACTTACGAAAAAACTCTACGTTCAGTGCCGCGACAGGGAAGAAGTTTTTGCGTTGTGTATATTTATGTTGGGAATAGGAGATAATTTTGCGGAAACGATAATCATTTCTTCGCGGAAAGAGTTATACGGAGAGTTTACGAATACCGATATCGCGGTCGTGCCTTTTTTCGGGGACAGCGACGCGGACCTTATAGTGACGCTGTTAAGCAACCACCCTTCCGACGTGGTGGTAAGCGATCCGAGCAAGGTTTCGGAAGAAGTGCTTTCGGTAATAAGGGCTTTGGCGGAATGACATAAAGAGCAATCGCCGCTCCTTTTACATAAAAAACATTGACAATACTCTGAAAATAATGTATTATATATACGTTAAAGCATGTTTGAGACGAGTTTATACGGCTCAAAAATTTGTCCATACGGACGTATTTCCTATACTTTTATAAAAACTATAACAATTCCTTATGGAGGAGAATTATTTTTAATGGATCTGAACAATTATAGCAAAGAGGATTTTGCCGCGTTGTCGATACACGCCCTTCGTATCATAGCGAGGGAAGCGGGAGTGGAATCTCCGACGACGAAGAACAAATCCGACCTTATCGACAGCATTTTGGTCAAGAGAGAAGAACGTAAATCAGCGCCCGCTACGGGAAGCGACGCCCCGGCACAACCCGTCCGCAGAGGTAAAGGCAGACCGCCGAAACAGGGCTATTTAGTGTTTAACGACAGCGGAGCGACGATACAAACCGCGACGCCGCTCACTATGAATAAGAGTAATCCGAACGATAAGCCTTACGTAGACAAGGAGCAGTTAAGAATTCTGTACGGACTTACTTCCAACGTAGGCGGAGCTTTCGACGATGAAAAATCCGATTTTGCCGGAAAAGAATCGGCAAAAGTTTCTGAAAAAAATCTCGAAAAAGAGACTGCTTTTCCCGGCGGAAATCAGGAAAACAGATATTATTCCAACGGAAAAAACAAGCCGCTCTTAAAAAAAAGATACGACTACGGTCGCAACGACAATAAAGACGGTTACAACAGAGACCGTTTTGACAATAAAGACAACTATAATAAAGAACGCTTCGACAAAGAATTCGTACCGAGCGATAACGCCGCCGCTCCCGTCGACGAGAGCGAAATAGCTTTGGAGATAAAAGAAGGTATACTCGAAATCATGCCCGACGGATACGGCTTCCTCCGCGCGCAGAATTACGAGTCGGGCGTGAACGACGCTTACGTCGCGGCGCAGAAGATAAAGAGATACGGATTAAGAAAAGGCGACAAAGTAAAAGCCGAAGCCCGTCAGACTTGCGAAAACAAACCGGCAGGCGTCGTAAACGTGCTTACCATAAACGGTATTCCCGTAGACCAGATGCCCAAAAGAGCGAATTTCGATACCCTTACTCCGATTTATCCCGACGTAAGATACAGACTCGAAATCCCCGGACAAAGCAACGATTTCGCTATCCGTTCCATAGACTTAATAGCTCCTATCGGCAAAGGACAGAGAGCAATGATAGTTTCTCCGCCTAAGGCAGGTAAGACGACGTTGCTTAAAAAAATAGCTCACAGCATATCCACGAACTACCCCGCCGCTCGTCTTATCGTTCTTCTTATCGACGAACGTCCGGAAGAAGTCACCGATATGCAGAGGTCGATAGACGGTGAAGTAGTGTATTCCACGTTTGACGAAATGCCGGAGCATCACACCAAGGCTGCCGAACTCGTACTCGAAAGAGCGAAACGCCTTGTGGAAACGGGGGAAGACGTCGTAATTTTAATGGACAGCCTTACGAGGCTTGCCAGAGCCTATAACCTTACCATAGCTCCCACGGGAAGAACCCTTTCGGGCGGTATCGACCCCGGAGCTTTGCACAGTCCGAAGAGATTTTTCGGCGCGGCGAGAAACATAGAAAACGGCGGCAGCCTTACCATAATAGCCACCGCCCTTATCGACACGGGCAGCAGAATGGACGACGTAATATACGAAGAGTTCAAGGGTACCGGCAATATGGAAATTCATCTCGACAGACGACTCAGCGAAAAGAGAATTTTCCCGGCTATCGACCTGAACCGCAGCGGAACGAGAAGGGAAGAACTTCTTCTCGACCAGACCGAATTGCAGGGTATATGGGCTGTGCGTAAGATTTTGAGCGCGGGAGGAGAAAGCGCGGACGCCACCGAAAATCTACTCAATATGATGGTCAAGACGAAAACGAACAAAGAATTTATCCAACAGGTCAACTTGCAAGTAATCAGCATGCAAAAGCAAGGATTTTTAGTGTAAAATCGTAACGAACGCAGAAAGAGGCGACTTTTTGCCTCTTTCTTTGCGTATAAGCGTCGGAAAGTATTTTTTGCCGATAAATTTAAGTTATTCCGTTGACACAGGCGGAAAAAAGGGATATAATTATTCACGCAACTGGGTATGGCGCAGTTTGGTAGCGCGCTTGAATGGGGTTCAAGAGGCCGGAAGTTCAAATCTTCTTACCCAGACCATATTTTTAAGTGAACGGTCGATTAGACCGTTTATTTTTTTGTCGCGGAGAGTATTTTTCGACCGATAGACGGTCGCGCTTTGAAAATATCAATTTTACGAAGTAAAGTAACGGAATAAGAAGGCTTCGTCGTTGACTTTTCGGAAGTTTTTTGATAACATAAAAAGCGTTTGAGGAGCAAATGTCAAGCAAGGAATACAGAGATTACGTTTCGGAAAAGCTTTCGCTCTGCGGCGACGTGACCGTAAGACCGATGATGGGAGAATTTTTGTTTTATCTTGACGGAATTTATTTCGGCGGGATATTCGACGACCGTTTTCTCGTCAAAATCGTGGACGATAACGCAAAATACGGTATGGAAAAGGAATTGCCGTACGACGGAGCCAAACCTATGTATCTCGTGACCGAACTCGAAGACAGAGAAACTCTGAAAGCGATAGCGGAAGATACCGTAAAAGGACTTACGAAAAAGAAAAAATTACCCATATAAAAACGGAGGATTTATGGATAAAAGACCTGAAAGTATGAAAAGAATAGACAACGCAGAGCTTGCTTTGGCGTTTATCGACGAACAGATTGCGGCGATAAGAGAACAGGTGGGCGACAAGAAAGTTTTGCTTGCGTTGTCGGGCGGCGTGGATTCGTCGGTCGTAGCGGCTTTGCTTATAAAAGCGATAGGAAAAAATCTCGTATGCGTACACGTCAACCACGGTTTATTAAGGAAAGGCGAACCCGAGCAGGTGATAGAAGTGTTCCGCAATCAGATGGACGCCAACCTTGTCTACGTAGACGCGGTGGACCGCTTCCTCGACAAATTAGCCGGCGTGACCGATCCCGAAACCAAACGTAAGATAATCGGCGCGGAGTTTATTAGAGTGTTCGAAGAAGAAGCGCGCAAACTTTCCGATATAGAGTTTTTGGCGCAAGGTACTATTTATCCCGATATTCTCGAAAGCAAGGGGGTTAAAGCGCACCACAACGTGGGCGGACTTCCCGAAGACCTTAAATTCAAACTTGTCGAACCGGTAAAACTTCTCTTTAAGGACGAAGTGAGAGTAGTGGGTAAAGCTTTGGGACTTCCCGACAATATGGTATTCCGTCAACCCTTCCCCGGACCCGGACTCGGCGTTCGTTGCACGGGAGCTATTACCCGCGACAGACTCGAAGCGGTGAGAGAATCCGACGCGATTTTGAGAGAAGAATTCGCAAAGAACGGACTTGCGGGCAAGGTATGGCAGTACTTTACCGTAATACCCGACCTTAAATCCGTCGGAGTGTCCTACGAAGGAGAACGCACTTTCGGCTATCCCGTCATAATCCGCGCGGTAAACACCGTAGACGCCATGACCGCAACCGTGGAAGAAGTCCCGTATTCCTTATTAAATAAAATCACCGACCGCATAGTCAAGGAAGTCGAAGGCGTGAACAGAGTCCTGTTCGACCTTACTCCGAAACCCACGGGAACCATCGAATGGGAATAATAACAACGAACTAAAATCGAAAGAACGGGACCGCAACGTCCCGTTTTTTGATATTATCAATATAAAATAATTTAATCTGACTTTATATCATTTAAGAAATTCAACAAACTTTTTTGCATGGAAAGCGATAATGCGCGGTAAATTCCGAGTAAGGTACTTTCATCGTCGGTAAGCAGCCTGTTGGTGTAGTTTATTACTCCGTATTCTTCGCTGTTGCCGATAAGATAATCTACGGAAACGCCGAAAAGTTGCGCACACTTGATAAGCTGCGCCACGGATGGCTCGGTACGTGAATTTTCCCAGTTGTTATACGTAGCCTGACTTACGTTCAGTAACCGCGCTATCGTCCGTTGCGATAATGCTTTTTCCGTTCTCAGTTCATAAAATCTGTTCA
>CACXFJ010000037.1 GCA_902766965.1 uncultured Eubacteriales bacterium
GAATTAAACTAATACAAAGTAAATACCTTATACGCGTGAATATACTTGAATAACGGAATCGGTATATTCGAGTTATCGGACAGGGGGGCTTCCATTTCCGAATACGCAATGATAACGGTATCGGTAAATTCGAATGGCGGCTGTTAAGTATTAGAAGGATACAATTACGTATCTGCTTTTTTGTGCTGTCCGCTGCACTTTCGGAACGCGTCCGCAAGGGGGCAAAAAGAGAGGAAGAAACGCATAGCGAATACATTTTCGAATTAAGGAAACCTTTTATCGCTTACGGGATACCCTAACTTAATAAAACAACGATTTGCAGAAGAATAAATTATATGTTCGGAGGGCATTATTACCATTGACTATACGGACTCAAAGTGATAAAATAAAAGCGAAAAAAGTGCCGTTTTTTGCGGTGATTTTTTATGCAGAGGACAGTATTTTCGTAAATCGAAAACGTGAGGGGAACGTGGAAACTTTTTTAATGTATTTATTGTTCGTAGTGGGCGTCGTGCTTATCGTTAAGGGCGGAGACTGGTTCGTCGACGGAGCTGTGTGGGTCGCGGAAGTGACGAAAATTCCTAAGTTCATTATCGGCGCGACGATAGTGAGTTTGGCTACCACTTTGCCCGAAATAATCGTGTCCACGATAGCGGCGATTCAGGGTCATCAAATTCTTATGTCGGGAGTGGGCGACTATATCGCGGCGTCGCAAGCCAAAGTGGGCATGGCTATCGGCAACGGGATAGGCTCGGTAATCTGCAATACGGCGTTGATTATGGCGATAAGTATGATTTTTATGCCCATCGCCGTCAACAGAAAAGATTTTACCCCGAAGTCGGCGTGCCTTTTAGCCGCGTTGGTCGCGCTTTTGTTGTTTTCGATAAAAGGTTCTTTTTCTATCATCGGAGCGGTAGTTCTGCTCGTTATATTTATCCTTTATATAGTGGAAAACGTTATATCGGCAAAGAAAACCAAAGGGTTAGAACCGCCCGAGGAGGAAGAAAAGCCGAAAACCGATAAAAAATCGATAATCGTAAATATATTAAAGGTAATAATAGGCGCGGCGGGGATAGTGTTCGGCTCGCAACTTCTCGTAAACAACGGTAGCAAGATAGCCGCGTCCTGGGGCGTGTCGGAAGCCTTGATAGGCGTGACTATCGTCGCGATAGGGACTTCTCTTCCGGAACTCGTCACCGCGATAACTTCGGTAGTAAAAAAGCAAGCCTCGATGTCGGTCGGCAACGTAATCGGAGCGAACGTAATCGACACAACCTTAATTTTGTCGGTATGCTCTTTCGTTTACGGCGGAAAACTTCCCGTATCAGCGCAGAATATATATCTCGATTTTCCCGTGGCGATACTCGTCACGTTAATAGCGGTTATTCCTACGTTAATATGGAAAAAATTCAACCGCTGGCAGGGAATTCTGCTCGTAGTTATATATATAGCATACCTCGTTCTCGTCACCGTCGGACTTAATTGGTACTTAGGACTGTTCGGAGTGGCGGCGTAAGAAAAATAAATTTAACACGAAGAACCTCGATTAACTTTAATCGGGGTCGTTTTATTTTTATCGGGAAAAAAGCAAAAAAATTATTTGAAAAACCGTTGACAAATATTTATGGCTGTGATATATTGCTATTAGGACTTAATACTAATAACAAAAAAGGATATGACTAACGAAGGAACAGTGCAAAGAAGAGACACGAAGCAAAAGCAGATAGTTTTGGAAACGGTACGGGAACATCGCGACCATCCCTCCGCCGACAGTATTTACTTCGACGTAAGGGAAAAGGACGCAAGAATAAGCCGCGGCACCGTGTACAGAAACTTAAAAAATCTTTGTGACGAAAGGGAAATAATACAGATTAAAGTTCCCGGGACGGACAGATACGATTTACGCACCGATTATCATTACCACTTTATCTGCCTTAATTGTTCCGCCGTCACCGATATACCCTGCGAGTACGAAGAGAATATAGACGCGGAAGCGCAGGAAAAAACGGGCAACCTTATCTATCGGCACAGGACGGTGTTCGAAGGTCTATGTCCCCGCTGCCGCAAGCTGAAAGAAGAAAATAATGAAAAGTAAAAACTTTTCTGAAAATAAAAAAACAAAAAACCAAAAAACCAAAAAAATCAAAACGAATTAAAGGAGAAACGTAATTATGACTAAATGGATTTGCCCCGTATGCGGATACGTATACGAAGGACCCTCTGCCCCCGAATTTTGCCCTCAATGCAAAGTGCCCGGTTCTAAATTTATAAAACAAGAAAGCGAAGCCACCGTATGGGCTGCCGAACACGTAGTGGGAGTCGGTAAAAAAGGAACTATCCCCGAAGATATCTACATGGGACTTAAAGCCAACTTCGAAGGAGAATGCACCGAAGTAGGTATGTACCTTGCTATGGCGAGAGTCGCTCATCGCGAAGGATATCCCGAAATCGGACTTTATTGGGAAAAAGCCGCCTACGAAGAAGCCGAACACGCCGCAAAATTTGCCGAACTTCTCGGCGAAGTCGTGTCCGACAGCACCAAAGAGAACTTAACCAAACGCGTCGCCGCCGAAAACGGAGCCACCAAGGGTAAATTTGACCTTGCCAAGAGAGCCAAGGAAGAAAATCTCGACGCAATTCACGACACCGTCCACGAAATGGCTCGCGACGAAGCCCGCCACGGAAAAGCTTTCGAAGGCTTGCTCAATCGCTACTTCGGGAAATAAGGAAATAAACCTTATCTAAAAATCACAGCCCCTTTTCGCAAGGGGCTGTTTTGTAATCAGAAGCAATAGTAGTCAAGCGGCATAGCGTTCGGTATCGAAATCGGATTCAAAAAGTCAGTCGCTTCGTTCTTTTCGGTAAAAAACTTATATATGGTATCCAAGAATTCAACCGAAAATTCATTGAGCCGGTTTATTTCGACAGAACAATTGAAAATATCGGGAATTTTATTGATATTTTACATTGTGTCTGTTAAGACAAGAATTTTGCCGTCGTTGGACTCGGTGGTTTCGATAGCCGCGTTTTTTAAGACTTCCGCCGATTATCTTTTGGGTATCGTCGACTATTAGCCGAAAAACGGAATAACGGAAAAAGTCCCTTTCTTGCGAAAGGGGCTTTTTTGTAATAGGGGAGAATAATAATGTCGGAGTTTATATTCCGCTATCGCCGTAGTTGGAGAGAACTCTTGCCGACGGGTCGGAGACGGCGCAGCCGTTCCAGGTTTTGTTCGGCATCCAGAAGTCGGATATCATCTCGGCTTGGTCGGGGTAGTATTTTTCGAACAGTTCCCGATAAAGGAGCGATTCTTTCGTAAAGGGCGGAACGTGAGAGTATTTTTTTATCTTTTCGGAATATTCTTCTTCCGTGTAAAGAGAATCGGCGTATTCCTTTATGTAATCGACCATGGAGTGACCGACGGCGTCGGAAAAGGCGGCTTTTTCGCGGTAGAGTATGTCGTAGGGGAGATAATCGCCGTCGAAAGCCTTTCTTAAAAGGTATTTCCCTTTGTCGTAACGGTTGAGTTTAAGTTCGGGGTTTATGGACAGGACGTATTTTACGAAGTTAAGGTCGCCGAACGGAACTCTCGCTTCGAGAGAGTTGACCGAGATGCATCTGTCGGCGCGGAGTACGTCGTACATATACAGTTCCCGCACTCTTTTTTCCGATTCCTTTTGGAATTCGGCGGCGTTCGGGGCGAAGTCGGTATATTTGTATCCGAAAAGTTCGTCGGAGATTTCGCCCGTCATAAGGACGCGTATATCGGTGTTTTCGTGTATAAATTTACAGAGCAGGTACATACCGATGCTCGCGCGGACGGTGGTGATGTCGAAAGTCCCCGACATGGCTATCACGGGTTCGATAGCGGCGAGAACGTCGTCTTTCGTTATTATCGCTTCGGTATGGTCGCTGCCTATATATTCGGCGACTTCTTTCGCGTATTTTAAGTCGATAGCGTCGGTGTTCATACCGATGGCGAAAGTCTTTATCGGACGGTTTGACAGTCGTTGCGACACGGCGCAAACGAGAGAACTGTCCAGTCCGCCCGACAAAAGAAAACCTATCGGAGCGTCGGAGTCAAGCCGTTTTTTTATTCCCGAAACGAGATATTTTTTGATATTTTCGCAACAAACGGATATGTTATCGTGCGAAGTTTTGACTTTCGTCACGTCGCAGTAGCAGACGAAACGGTTTCCGTCGTAGAAGTGTCCCGGAGGGAACGGCATAATCTTTTTGCAGAGTCCGACGAGATTTTCCGCGACGCTTGCAAAGATTATTCCTCCGTCGCGGTATCCGTAAAAGAGAGGGCGTATTCCGATGGGGTCGCGGGCGGCGAGAAGTTTTTTCGAGTTTTTGTCGTAGATAATAAGGGCGTATTCCGCGTCGAGCATACCGAACATTCCCACGCCGTACTTTTCGTACAGCGGAAGGAGAATTTCGCAGTCGGAATCGGAGCGGAAGGAATAATCTTTTTCCAACTCTTTTTTCAATTTGCGGAAGCCGTAAATTTCGCCGTTGCAGACGAGGAAGTTGCCGTTAAGGGAGAACGGTTGCATTCCTTCTTCTGTAAGTCCCATTATGGCGAGACGATGGAAGCCCATCATCACGCCGTCGTCGGGGGATATTACTCTCGTTTCGTCGGGACCACGGGAAACCGACCTGTCGAAGCCTTCTTTGAATTCTTCCGCGGTTAAGTTCGCCGCGAAACTACCCATTATCGAACACATAACGCTCCTTTATATAACTTATTCTACGTCCTGTAATGCGTCGTAGCCCTCTTCGCCCGTCCTTACCTTAACGACGTTTTCCACGTCGTAGACGAAGATTTTTCCGTCGCCGATATGACCGGTGTAAAGTATCTTTTTGGCGGTTTCTATTACCGTGCGGACGGGAATTTTACTTACTACCATATCCAACTGAACTTTGGGAAGAAGGCTCGGTTCTATCTCTACGCCTCTGTAATATTCGGGTTTTCCTTTTTGCGCGCCGCAACCCATAACGTGGGTTACCGTCATACCCGTTATTCCGATGTCGACCATAGCGTTTTTGAGAACCTCTAACATTCTTTCGCGGCAAACGATTTCGATTTTCGTAAATTTAGGCGAATTTTCTTCGCGAACGGCAGATTTCTTTTCGACGGGTTCGGCTGTTACCGCAACGGCTGTTTCGGGAGCTGTCGTCGAGCATTTATAAAGGACGGGAACGGCGTCGTAGTCGTGTACGGTAATCGGAAAATCGGCGTAAGCGGAGGGAAGCGAATGTTCGGTCTTGTCGAGTCCGAGAGCTTCTTCTTCCTTCGATACTCTCAGACCTATCGTCTTTTTGATAATGAAGAAGGCGAGAGTCATCGTAGCTACCGTCCACGCGGCTATAGCGAAAAGTCCGGCAAACTGCACGCCCAGAACTTTAAGCCCGGCGGTAAAGCTCGTGCCGTGAATAAGGGCGTATATAGGACCGTCTACCCCCGCAGATGCGGTGGAAGTAGAAAATAATCCCGCCGCAATCGTGCCCCAGATACCGTTTGCGCAGTGTACGCCTACCGCTCCGACGGGGTCGTCTATATGAAGTTTTAGGTCGAGAAATTCTACCACGACTACTATAAGGATACCCGACACGATACCGATAATCGCAGAACCTACGGCGTCCACGTTGGCGCAACCTGCCGTCACGGCGACAAGTCCGGCAAGCGACGCGTTAAGACACATGGACACGTCGGGTTTTTTGTTCTTTACCCAAGTGTAAATCATCGTGGTCACCGTAGCGACGGCGGGAGCTATCGTAGTGGCGGCGAAAATCTGCGCGAGCTGCTCTACGCTTTTTGCGGCGGCGCCGTTAAATCCGTACCAACAGAACCAGAGGATAAAGCAACCCAAAGCCCCCATGGGTATATTGTGAGCGGGGATAGCGTTTACTTTAATTACTTTCCCGTTTTCGTCGCGGGTGTATTTGCCCGAACGAGCTCCAACCATAATCGCCCCGATAAGAGCGGAGATACCGCCTACCATGTGAATAGCCGCGCTTCCCGCGTAGTCGATGAAGCCTAATTTCGAAAGCCAACCGCCGCCCCAGACCCAATGCGCTTCGATGGGGTAGACGACGAGGCTTATTATTGCGGAATAAATGCAGTAGGAAGAAAATTTCGTTCTTTCCGCCATAGACCCGGAAACGATGGTGGCGGCGGTGGCGCAGAAAACGAGATTAAATACGAAATTGCTCCAATCGTAGGTGGCGAAATTCGTAAAATATCCGTAATTAGGAAGACCGACGAGTCCGGCGAGAGTATCTTCGCCCAAAAGAAGTCCCGCGCCGAGAACCATATAGACTATCGTGCCTATGCAGAAGTCCATAAGGTTTTTCATAATGATGTTGCCTGCGTTTTTTGCGCGGGTGAAACCCGTTTCTACCATGGCGAAACCGCATTGCATAAAGAATACGAGCGCCGCGCCGATAAGAAACCAAACAGAAAAAGCAATCTCTCCGTTCATAACAGTAATCTCCTTAAAATTTTTCTTTAGTATTTATCAAGCGGGCTTTACTTTTTAGCGTTTTCGCCGAGAGTAAAGCCCCTTTTTCTTTTGTATCGTAAATTTTTATCTTTCGTAAAGTGGTATATTATGCCGCGTAGGGCGGCGTAAATAACGTAATATGCGGAGTGGCGCAGGCGCGTTGATTTTTTGTGAAAGCGACGTGCGTGAGACGCTCCTTAGCGGACGCCGAAGAGAAGTTCTCCGTAAGACGGGAAAGGCCATACGTCGGACGGGGTAAGGGTTTCCGCGCGGTCGACTACCGCTCGCAGACTTTGCATGTTGACGAAGACGGAGTCGTGATAGTATTCCGCTTGTTTCTGCATATCGTTTTCTTCGGCGGCGGTAAGGGATTCGTCGAGTACGTCTACGGCGTTAAGGATAGACGATTCGAGAGCGGAAAGTTCGGCAAGACGGGAAGTTTCGTAGGAAGATTCCGCGTTGGCGACGGCTTTCTTTATGGCGGCGGTGTCGGCAAGGCGTCTCGTGAACGTCGATATCGCCGGAAGAATATCCCTGTTTACCATGTCCACCATAGTGAGAGCTTCTATTCTTATGGTTTTGACGTAATTTTCGAGCATTATTTCGTAGCGTGCTTTAAGCTCGGTTTCCGTAAAGACCTTAAAGTCGCGGAACAAGGCTACGTTTTTGTCCTTAATAAGATAGGGGAGACAATCGGGAGTGGATTTAAGGTTAAGGAGCTTTCTGTTTTCGACGGCTTCTTTTAGCCATTCGTCGTTGTAACCGTTTCCGTTAAAGATAATTTTTTTGTGTTCTATAATGGTTTTCTTAATAAGGTCGTGGAGCGTTCCCGTGAAGTCGGCGGCGTTTTCCAATTCGTCGGCAAACTCTTTAAGTTCTTTCGCGACGGCGGTATTAAGGGTAATGTTGGCTTCGGCTATCGACATGGAAGAACCTACCATGCGGAATTCGAACTTGTTGCCCGTGAACGCGAACGGCGAAGTGCGGTTTCTGTCGGTGGTGTCTTTCGGGAATTTCGGAATGACGTGTACCCCTATTTTCATCTGAACTTTTTCTTTATGGCAGTAAGCCGCGTCGTTTTCGATGGCGTCCAGAATTTCGGTGAGTTCTTCCCCCAAGAACATAGATACGACTGCGGGCGGAGCTTCGTTGGCTCCCAATCTGTGGTCGTTGCCGGCGCAGGAAGCGGATATTCTAAGTAAGTCCTGATATTCGTCCACCGCTTTAATTACGGCTACGAGGAAGAGCAAAAACTGCGCGTTGTCGTAAGGGGTTTCGCCCGGTTCCAACAAGTTTATACCCGTATCCGTAGATATGGACCAGTTGTTATGCTTGCCGCTGCCGTTTACGCCTGCGAAAGGTTTTTCGTGCAATAGGCATACCATACCGTGGCGTTTGGCTACCTTTTGCATTATTTCCATAGTAAGCTGGTTATGGTCGGTAGCGATGTTTGTCGTGGTGAAAATGGGGGCGAGTTCGTGCTGCGCGGGAGCGACTTCGTTGTGTTCGGTCTTAGCTAAGATTCCGAGTTTCCAGAGTTCTTCGTTGAGTTCTTTCATAAACGCCTGAACTCTCGGCTTTATCGCGCCGAAGTAGTGGTCTTCCATTTCCTGACCTTTCGGCGGTCTCGCTCCGAAAAGGGTTCTGCCCGTAAAGATAAGGTCTTTTCTCTCGTCGAAAAGTTCTTTCGGGATAAGAAAATATTCCTGCTCGGGTCCGACGGTGGTTTTTACGCTTTTTGCCGAGGTGTTTCCGAAAAGGCGGACTATCCGTAACGCTTCCTTATTTATAGCTTCCATAGAGCGAAGAAGAGGGGTTTTTTTGTCGAGAGCTTCGCCGCCGTAGGAACAGAAAGCGGTAGGAATACAGAGTACGCCGTCTTTTATAAAAGCGTAGGAAGTGGGGTCCCAAGCCGTGTACCCTCTTGCTTCGAAGGTAGCTCGCAGACCGCCCGAAGGGAAGCTCGACGCGTCGGGTTCTCCGCGGACGAGTTCTTTACCTGAAAACTCCATAATTACAGAGCCGTCGGAGCCGGGGGAGATGAAACTGTCGTGTTTTTCGGCGGTGACTCCCGTCATCGGCTGGAACCAATGAGTAAAATGAGTAGCTCCGCGTTCCACAGCCCAGTCTTTCATTGCGTTTGCTATTACGTTGGCGGTGTCTATATCGAGACGTTTGCCTTCGTCCAAAGCTTTTCTGAATTCCTTATAGGTTTCTTTTGGCAGTCTTTCTTTCATTACGGAATCGTTAAATACCGACGTTCCGAAAAGGTCGCTTACCGTGTTCATAACGTATTCTCCTTAATTTTTCAATAAAAAAGGCAAAGGCGTCAAAGAACTTGTGATTCCTTGACGCCTTTGCCAATTCGTTTTATGGCACGATTATAACGCCGCGAAAATACGTTGTCAACGATTTGGCGTTATAAAAAAGTAAAATTTACCGAGCGGCGGAAAATAAACGTTTGACAGCGAATATGCGTAATGATACAATACGAACATAAAAAACAAACAGGGCAAAGGAGTCCGAACGCGCGAAAAAAGCGTAAGGCTTCCGTTGCCCTTTTTTCGTGGCTTCGGGATAGCGACAATGAAAAGAGAAGGAGAAACGAGAATCCCGTCCGGGTGCGCGATCGCGAGCGTGATCAATAAAAACGGTCTTCCGATAAACGGTAAAGTCATCGTGGATTCGATGACCACGATGCACGAAAGGAGCAACGGTCTTGGCGGCGGTTTCGCAGGGTACGGTATCTATCCGCAATATAAGGATTTATACGCTTTTCATATTTTTTACGACGGGCTTGCGAGCAGAGAAGAGTGCGAAAAGTTTTTAGACTCCGACTTCGAAATAGTAAACCTTTCCAAAATTCCCGTAAAGAAGTCGCCTAAAATCGTCGACGAGCCTTTGATATGGAGATATTTCGTGTCTCCGAACCCGAACAAATTGAGAGACAGTCATCTTGACGAAAAGGAATACGTCTCCAAAGCCGTCATTCACGTAAACGACGCGATAAAGGGAGCCTACGTTTTTTCAAGCGGCAAGAATATGGGAGTCTTCAAGGCGGTAGGTTTTCCCGAAGACGTGGGCGAATTTTATCGTCTCGACGAATACGAAGGGTATCTGTGGACGGCGCACGGAAGGTATCCTACCAATACTCCCGGTTGGTGGGGCGGGGCGCATCCCTTTTCCATGCTCGATTATTCGGTGGTTCATAACGGAGAGATTTCTTCCTACGACGCCAATCGCCGCTATATAGAGATGTTCGGGTATAAATGTAATCTCCTTACCGATACCGAAGTTATCACTTATATCATAGATTTCCTTATAAGAAAAAAAGGACTTACTCTCGAAGAGACCGCGTCGGTAATAGCCGCTCCGTTCTGGACGACGATAGAAGAAAAGGACAAAGAAAAGGCAGAACTTCTTACCTATTTAAGAAAGACTTTCCCGTCGCTCCTTATTACCGGTCCGTTTTCGATAATATTAGGGTTTAACGGCGGACTTATGGCGCTTAACGACAGACTTAAACTACGCTCCATGGTCGTGGGAGAAAAGGGGGATTTCGTCTACGTCGCGAGCGAAGAGTGCGCTATAAGAAAGATGGAGCCGAATCTCGAAAAAATCCGGACGCCCAAGGGCGGGGAACCGGTGGTGGTCAGACTTAACAAGGAGATAAGATGAGTTACGTTTACGCGGATTACGAAATAGTGAGAGACGAAAAAAGGTGCATAGGCTGTAAAGCCTGCGTAAAACAGTGCGGCAACGGCGTTCATTCCGTAATAAATACCGATAAGGGGGAATTTATTATCGCGGACGAAACGAAGTGCGTAGCCTGTCACCGATGCGTATGTTTCTGCCCGACGAGAGCCTTAAAAGTGGTAAAAACCGACCTTTCTTTCAAAAACGGAGCTAATTTTAAGGAAACGGAAATAAGAGAAATCTTCAAACAAGCCGCCACGGGCGGGGTTCTGTTGTCGTCGATGGGGTGCGCGGAAGACTATCCCGTGTACTTCGACAAGATACTTATCAACGCGTCGCAGGTAACGAATCCCCCGATAGACCCGTTGCGCGAGCCGATGGAAACGAAAGTAAGTCTCGGCAAAAGAACCGGCGAAATCGTGAGAGAAAACGGCAGAATAAAGACCGATTTATACCCTATGCTCGACCTCGAAATGCCCATAATGTTTTCGGCGATGAGTTACGGCTCGATAAGTAAAAACGCCCACGAGTGCCTTGCCCGCGCCGCGGAAAAGTTAGGGATACTCTACAACACGGGAGAAGGGGGACTTCACAAGGACTTCTATAAATACGGAAAGAACACGATAGTGCAGGTAGCTTCGGGCAGGTTCGGCGTGCATAAAGAGTATCTTAACGCGGGAGCGGCGATAGAAATAAAAATGGGGCAGGGAGCGAAACCCGGTATAGGCGGACATCTTCCCGGCGCGAAAATAACGGCTGACGTGTCGATGACGAGAATGATTCCCGCAGGTACCGACGCCATAAGCCCCGCTCCCCATCACGATATATATTCGATAGAAGATTTACGTCAGCTCGTGTATTCCCTTAAAGAAGCCACCGAATACAAGAAGCCTATCATAGTAAAAGTCGCCGCCGTCCACAACATAGCGTCCATTGCGAGCGGAATAGCCCGAAGCGGAGCCGATATTATAGCGATAGACGGTTTCCGCGGCGGTACGGGCGCCGCTCCGACGAGAATAAGAGATAACGTGGGTATACCGATAGAATTAGCTCTCGCCGCCGTCGATACGAGACTTCGAGAAGAAGGGATAAGGGAAAACGTTTCGCTCATTGCTGGCGGTTCGATAAGGAGTAGCAGCGACGTCGTCAAGGCTATCGCCTTGGGAGCGGACGCGGTATACGTCGCGACGGCGGCTTTGATAGCGTTAGGCTGTCACCTTTGCCGTAGCTGTCAGAAAGGAAAATGTAACTGGGGCATAGCCACGCAGATACCCGAACTCGTGGCGAGACTCGACCCCGACGAAGGGAGCGAAAGACTCGTCAATCTCGTCACCGCCTGGAACAGAGAAATAAAAGAACTGATGGGCGGAATGGGAATAAACTCTATCGAAGCGTTGAAAGGAAACCGTCTTATGCTCCGCGGTATAGGACTTAACGAAAAAGAGTTGGGGATACTCGGTATAATGCACGCCGGCGAATAGATGGAACGTCCTAAGCGTAGCGCTTTACGTTTTCCGATGGGGAAAGAAAAGATAAAACAAAAAGCACTCGACAAAGAAAAATGCGGATACTTAAAGTAAATCGGAAAACTTGCCCGAAAATCTGCTCTACCGTACCAAGTACGCCTACGCTTGATTTTCAGTCAAAATCCCCACCCTTATGCCGCTCCGAACGTCCTAAGCGTAGCGCTTTACGTTTTCCGATGAGGTTAAAACGATAAGGACAAAAAAGCACCCGACAAAGGAAGAAAGCGGATACTTAAAGTAAATCGGAAAACTTGCCCGAAAATCTGCTCTACCGTACCAAGTACGCCTACGCTTGATTTTCGGTCAAAATCCCCACCCTTATGCCGCTCCGAATGTCCTAAGCGTAGCGCTTTAAGGACTTCAAGAAAAAACACTTCCGCATAACAAAGCGGAGCCGACGAAATAATAGTTTTTGGCAGGTAAGAAATGAAAATAATCGACGCAAAAAATTTAAGATTTGATTCTCTCAACGGGTTGATTAGAACGGCGGGGAAATGTATAATGATAATGAATTGTTCCGGTCAGAGGTTTATCGGCAGCGGTTCGGACGGGCAAAGGATAGAAATCGGAGGCACGCCCGGCAACGCCCTCGGGTCTTACCTTGACGGGAGCGAGATATTAGTCCGCGGCAACGCGCAGGACGCCGTAGGCGACACGATGAACGACGGAAAGATAGTAATCGAAGGTTCGGCGGGCGACGCCTTGGGGTACGCTATGCGCGGCGGAGAAATTTACGTCAGGGATAACGTCGGCTACCGCGCGGGGATACACATGAAGGCTTACGCCGATAAAAAACCCGTCATGGTAATAGGCGGCTCGGCGGGAAGTTTTCTCGGAGAGTATCAAGCGGGCGGACTGATAATAGTTCTTAACAAGAACGACTCGGAATTCCCCGTGGGCAGATTCTGCGGTACGGGAATGCACGGCGGAAAAATATTTATAAGGAGCGAAAAGCTCGGATATCCGTTGCCGAAACAGGTAAGAGTCACCGAAGCGACGGAGGAAGAGCTTAACGAAATAAAGAAGTATATAGAGAAGTATTGCGATTGTTTCGATGAAGACGAAACCGAATTTTCGGGCGGAAAGTTCTTTTTACTTACTCCCGATTCGAATAATCCGTATCGACAGTTGTACGTAGAAAACTGATTTTATATTGGGAGGAATACGATGAAATATACGGTGAACGACGTAATGGAATACGTCAGAGAAGAGGACGTCAAGTTTATCCGCCTCGCGTTTTGCGACCTCGGCGGCAACCTTAAAAACCTCTCCGTAATGCCGGAAGAACTGAAAAGAGCCTTTGATCGCGGGATAGCGTTCGACGGCTCGGCTATAAAAGGGTTTGAGCTCGTCGAGAAATCAGACCTTTTTCTTTTTCCGGACCCCGACACGCTCACGCTTTTGCCCTGGCGACCGTCGCACGGCAAGGTAATAAGGCTTTTCTGCGATATAAAGTACCCCGACGGCAGACCGTACGAACTCGATTCCCGTCGCATCTTAAAAGACGCCGTCCTTAAAGCGAAGGAATACAATCTCGACGTCGAAGTGGGCGCGGAGTTTGAGTTTTACGTCTTCAAAACCGATGAAAACGGCGAAAAAACCGATATTCCTTGCGATAACGCGGGATATATGGACGTCGCTCCCGCCGACAGGGGAGAAAATTTGCGTCGGGAAATCTGCCTTACGATAGAAGAAATGGGACTTAATCCGGAATGTTCCCACCACGAAGAAGGACCGGGGCAGAACGAAATAGACTTCAAGTATTCCGACGCTTTGTCTTCCGCCGACCACGCCGTTATTTTCAAGAACGCTACCGAGTCGATAGCCTATAAAAACGGTTTTTACGCGACGTTCGACCCGAAACCTATCGACGGAGAACCGGGCAGCGGTATGCACGTCAACGTGTCGGTAAAAGGGGGCGACGACAAGACCTTTTCCCGTTTTCTCGCGGGGGTTCTGCGTAGAATAAAAGATATTACCGCATTCCTTAATCCGACGGAAAGTTCGTATAAGAGATTAGGAGAAAAGAAAGCTCCGAAAGTAGTCGGTTGGGGCAGGGAAAACAGGTCGTGCCTTGTGAGAATCCCCGCGACGAACGGCGGCGAAAAAAGGTTCGAACTGCGTTCTCCCGACGGAAAAAGCAACGTTTATTTGGTCTATGCCCTTGTCATCTACGCGGGGATAGAAGGAATAAAGGATAAACTTACCTTAGGGGAAGAAACCGTAAACAACGCATACGTTACGGGCGGCGAAAAACTACCCGAAAGTCTTAAAGACGCCAAAAAAGCGGCGTACGAAAGCGAGTTTGTGAATAAATATCTGCCTAAAAGAATAGTGGATAAAATGAAATAAAAACAATGCTTAAACGGACGGAAAAACAGGTTCTTATAATATCTTCGTCGGAAAAGGGCGAAGAGTTTTTCAGGAGATACCTTGACGACGGGTACTTTTCGGACGCTGCGAAAAGCGGAGTCGAAGGCAGGCGAAAGCTCGAAGAAAAAGACTACGACGTCGTAATTATAAACTGTCCGTTAAAAGACGAATTCGGCGCGGATTTAGCCGAAGAAGCGGTCAAAAAACCCTGCGCGGGGGTTTTGGTTCTCGTAAAAAGCGACATATACGACGGAGTGGCGTACTCTATGGAAAAAATCGGCGCGTATTGCCTGTCGAAGCCCGTCACGGCGCAGTCGTTTACGAGAGCTGTTAACTTTACCGTCGCGACAAACGAAAGGCTCCTTAGAGCTGTGAAAGCCACGGCGAGCGTAAAGGAAAAAATGGAAGAAATAAAACTCGTGTCGCGGGCGAAACTTCTTCTCATAACGAAACTGTCGCTTACTGAAGAAGAGGCGCATAAATATATAGAAAAACAGGCTATGGATAGGTGCGTGAAAAGGTCTGTAATAGCCAAAGAAATAATAAAAACATACTACTAAACAGAGGAAAAACATATGAAGAAGTACATTTTCGTAACGGGCGGCGTCGTATCGGGCTTAGGCAAAGGCATTACCGCGGCGTCGTTAGGCAGATTGTTGAAAGCGAGAGGGTTAAAGGTGGCGGCGCAAAAGCTCGACCCGTACATAAACGTAGACCCCGGCACTATGAGTCCTTATCAGCACGGAGAGGTTTTCGTCACCGAAGACGGCGCGGAAACCGATCTCGATTTGGGACATTACGAACGTTTTATCGACGAAAACTTGAATAAGTATTCCAACCTTACCACGGGAAAGGTGTTCTGGAACGTACTTAACAAGGAAAGACGGGGCGAATATTTAGGCTCAACCGTGCAGATTATTCCCCACGTGACGAACGAGATTAAAGAGTTCGTGTACAGAGTGGGAAGGGAGACCGACGCCGACGTAGTCATTACCGAAATCGGCGGCACGATAGGGGATATAGAGTCGCAGCCGTTTATCGAAGCGGTAAGACAGATTTCTCTCGAAGTCGGCAGAGAAAACAGCCTTTTTATTCACGTTACTCTCGTTCCGTTCCTTTCGGGCAGCGACGAACACAAGAGCAAACCTACCCAACATTCGGTCAAAGAAATGCAGGGTATGGGAATAAACCCCGATATAATAATTCTTCGTTGCGACGAACCGCTCGAAGAGAGTATCTTTAACAAAATCGCCCTTTTCTGCAACGTTCCGAAAGATTGCGTAATAGAAAACAGAACCTTGCCGATACTTTACGAAGCTCCCCTTATGCTCGAAGAAAGCAAGTTTTCCGAGGTGGTTTGCCGCAGACTCGGCATAGAAACGAAAGAACCCGACCTTACCGAGTGGAAACATATGGTGGAAAGGATTAAGGACCTTAAATCGGAAGTCAGTATAGCGATAGTCGGCAAATACGTAGCCTTGCACGACGCGTACCTTTCGGTGGCGGAGGCTCTTCGTCACGCCGGATACTGGTGCGGAGCAAAGGTAAATATCCTTTGGACGGACAGCGAAACCATTACCGAAAATAATTACGAAGAAGTTTTAGGCAAAGCCGACGGAATACTCGTCCCCGGCGGTTTCGGAAACAGGGGAATAGAAGGAAAAATTCTCGCCGCGAAGTACGCGAGAATACACGACGTACCCTATCTCGGAATATGTTTGGGAATGCAGACCGCGGTAATAGAATTCGCCCGCAACGTATGCGGAATGGCAGACGCAAATTCGGGAGAATTCGACCCGACGAGCAAGCATAAAGTAATCGATTTTTTGCCCGACCAAAACGACGAAGTGGACAAGGGCGGCACGTTGAGATTGGGAGCGTATCCTTGCAAAGTCACCGAAGACACAACGCTTTATAAATATTACGGCGAAAAGGAAATTTACGAACGCCACAGACACCGTTACGAATTCAACAACGAATTCAGAGAAGAACTTATTGAAAAAGGTCTCGTAATCGGCGGAACGAGTCCCGACGGATACATCGTGGAAACGATAGAAAACGACAAGAACCGCTTTTTCGTCGGCGTGCAGTTCCACCCCGAATTCAAGAGCCGTCCGAACAAACCGCACCCCTTGTTTACCGGACTTATCGAAAACGCGTTAAGAAAATAAACGGAAATTCGGAGCGGAGAAATATACTCCGCTTCGGTATTTTCGGAAAATTATAAAAAATATCTTTAAGATATTTTGACGACGGCGATAAATGTGCTATTATGAAAAACGGTCGGGGAAAATCCCCGAAAGACCAAAGGATTTTATGTCAGAATTTTACGAAAATCCGCTTTGCGTAAGATACGCGAGCGACGAAATGAAAAGAATTTTTTCTTCCGACAAAAAGTTCTCCACTTGGAGAAAAATGTGGGTTTATTTAGCCGAAAGCGAAAAAGAATTGGGTCTGCCCATCACCGACGAGCAGATAGCCGAGATGAAAGAGCATATCTACGATATCGATTTCGACAAGGCTAAGGAGTATGAAAGTAAGTTAAGGCACGACGTTATGGCGCATCTTCACGCCTATTGCGACGTTTGCCCCAAGGCTCGCCCGGTTATCCACCTCGGAGCTACTTCCTGCTACGTCGGCGACAACACCGATATAATCGTAATGAGAGAAGGACTTTTAAGGATAAGAAAGTTACTTCTTAACCTTATAGCGTCGGTAGCTTGTTTCGCAAAAAAGTACAAATCGATCGCCACTTTGGCGTATACCCATTTTCAGGCGGCGCAACCTACCACGATAGGAAAACGCGCTACTTTGTGGCTTCAGGACCTTTTAATGGACCTTGACAATCTCGATTTTCAGCTTGACAGATTAAGGCTTCTCGGCTGTAAAGGCACTACCGGCACGGGAGCAAGTTTTCTTACCCTTTTTAACGGCGACGGCGAAAAGGTGAAAAAACTCGAAGTTTTGATTGCCGAAAAGGCAGGTTTCCCCGGGTGTTATTCCGTTTCGGGGCAGACCTATTCGAGAAAGGTGGATTTCAACGTCCTTGCGGTCTTGTCCGGGATAGCGCAGAGCGCGGCTAAGTTCTCGTCCGATATAAGACTTCTTTCCCACCTTAAAGAGTTCGACGAACCGTTCGAGAGCGGACAGGTAGGCTCTTCCGCAATGGCGTACAAGCGTAATCCTATGAGAAGCGAAAGGATAGCCTCTTTGGCAAGGTTCGTTATAGCAGACTTACAAAATCCCGCTTTCACCGCGGCAAGTCAATGGTTCGAACGCACTCTCGACGACTCGGCGAACAGAAGAATATCCGTACCCGAAGCCTTTTTAGCGGTGGACGGGATATTGTCGTTATATATAAACATCGTGGATAACGGAGTCGTTTATCCGAAGATGGCGGAAAAGCATTTGCGGGAAGAACTACCCTTTATGGCTACGGAAAACATACTTATGTACTGCGTGGAAAGGGGCGGCGACAGGCAGGCTCTTCACGAAGAGATAAGAAAACTGTCGGTGGAAACGGCAAAGAATATTAAATTAAACGGCGGAGATAACGATATTCTCGAAAAAATCGCCGCGGATAAGGCTTTCGGAATAACGAAAGAAGAACTAAACAAGGTGCTGGACGGGTTCTCGTTTACGGGAATAGCGGAAGAACAGACCGAAGACTTCATACAAAAATTCGTTACGCCCGTATTGGAGAAAAACGCTTCTTTACTTGGTGTTGACGTAAAAATAAGCGTATAGCGACGCTAAAGGAGAAAAAATGTTAAACGCAATAGTTGGTATTAACTGGGGCGACGAAGGCAAAGGCAGAATGGTGGACTTGTTGAGCGAAAAGTTCGACGTGGTTTGCCGTTATCAGGGCGGTAACAACGCAGGACACACCGTAATAAACGGAGAAACGAAAGTTATTCTCAATCTGCTCCCGTCGGGAATTTTACGCCCGGAAACCGTCAACGTCATGGGCAACGGTATGGTAATCGACGTGGCTCACCTTTATAAAGAAGTGGAAAATCTTCGCAAGAAAGGGGTTGAAATCAGCCCGAAAAATCTTAAAATAAGCGACAGAGCGACTATTTGTATGCCCTATCACGTTTTACTCGACTGCCTTGAAGAGGACAGACTCGGCGACGCGAAGTTCGGTTCTACGAGAAGGGGTATCGCTCCCGTGTACGCCGATAAGTATATGAAAAAGACTTTGAGAATGGGCGATATTCTCCACTTCGACTGCATCGAAAAGAAACTTGCTTCGATAGTGGAATGGAAAAACCTTACCGTAAACGGCGGCTACGGCAGCGAAAAGGTTAAGACCGAAGATATGATGGAATGGCTTCGTACCTACGCCCTTCCCTTTAAGGACTACGTTTGCGACGTTACCGAATATTTAAGCTCGGCGATAGACGACGGCAAGTCGGTTATGTTCGAAGCGCAACTCGGAGCGTTACGCGATATCGATTTCGGTATTTATCCTTACACGTCGTCGAGCAACACTATAGCGGCTTACGCTCCCATCGGAGCGGGTATACCGTTTAAGAAACTCGATAAAGTCACGGGAATAATGAAAGCCTATTCAAGCTGCGTAGGGGAAGGACCTTTCACCTGCGAACTGTTCGGACAAGAAGGACAGACTTTACGCGACGCGGGCGGAGAATACGGAGCGGCTACCGGCAGACCGAGAAGAGTGGGCGGTTTCGACGTGGTTGCGTCCAAGTACGGTATAAAGATGCAGGGCGCGGACGAAATTGCGTTAACGAAACTCGACGTACTTTCCTATCTCGATAAAATCCCCGTATGCGTAGCTTACGACGTGGGCGGAGTAATCACCGACAAGTTCCCGTCGGGAGAGGCTCTCGCAAAAGCGAAACCCGTTTATAAATATATGGACGGTTGGAAAGAAGACATATCCAAGTGCAGAAAGTTTGAAGATCTCCCCGTCAAGGCGCAGGAATACGTCAGATTTATAGAAAAAGCAACTAATTGCAAGATAAAATACGTTTCCGTCGGAGCAGACAGAGAAAGCTACGTAGAAACCTATTAAAAAGGAGAACCAATGAAGAAACAAACCGTAATCGTAATAGATTTCGGCGGACAGTATAATCAGCTTATCGTCCGCAGAGTAAGGAATCTGAACGTCTACGCCGAACTTTTACCGGCGGATACGTCGATAGAGAGAATAAAAAGTTACGACCCGATAGGAATAATCTTTACCGGCGGACCGTCGAGCGTGAACGAGGAAGGAGCGCCGAGAGCGGATAAAGGAATCTTCTCTTTGGGCGTACCCGTACTCGGAATATGTTACGGAATGCAACTTACCGCTTACGAACTCGGCGGCAAGGTAGGCAAAGCGGAAACGAGAGAATACGGCAGAAGAAAAATAAACTACGGCGACAGCGTAATTTTCGACGGAATAAGAAAGGAAAACTATTGCTGGATGAGCCACACCGATCAGGTGCAGGAACTTCCGGACGGTTTCCGCGTTACGGCAAGCACGGATACCTGTAAAATCGCCGCGTACGAGAACGCCGATAGAAATATCTACGCCGTTCAGTTCCACCCCGAAGTCGTGCATACCGAGCAAGGAACGGAAATATTAAAGAACTTCCTTTACAAGGTCTGCAAGGCAAGCGGCGATTGGAGAATGGACGATTACGCGCAGGAACAAATAAACAAGATAAGAGAAAAAGTCGGCGACGGAAAGGTGCTTTGCGCTATGAGCGGCGGCGTGGACAGCGCGGTGGCGGCTACCCTTTTACATAAGGCTGTCGGCGATAATCTTACCTGTATTTTCGTAGACCACGGTCTTCTCCGTAAAAACGAAGCCGACGAAGTAATGAGCGTGTTTAAGGACGGAATGGGAATGAATCTCAAAAAAATCGACGCGCAAAAATATTTCCTTAAAGCTCTTCAAGGGGTAAAAGGACCCGAAAAGAAGAGAAAGATTATCGGCAAAGCGTTCATCGACGTGTTCAGCGAAGAAGCGAAAAAGATAGGCAAAGTGGACTATCTCGTTCAGGGTACTATCTACCCCGACGTAATAGAAAGCGGACTCGGAAAGAGCGCGGTAATAAAGAGCCACCACAACGTAGGCGGACTTCCGTCGGTGGTCGATTTTAAGGAAATCATAGAACCGCTCCGCAGCCTTTTCAAGGACGAAGTGAGAGTATTAGGGTTAGAACTCGGTTTGCCCGAAAACATCGTCAATCGTCAACCTTTCCCCGGTCCCGGTATAGCGGTAAGAATAATCGGCAACATTACGAGAAAGAAGATAAAAATAGTTCAGGACGCCGACGCTATCTTCCGTGAAGAAATAGCTTTAGCCGGACTCGACAGAGAGATATGGCAATACTTCGCCGTCCTTACCGGTATGCACTCGGTAGGCGTAATGGGCGACGAAAGAACCTACGACTACACCGTAGCGTTAAGAGCGGTCACGAGCGTGGACGGAATGACGGCGGACTGGGCGGATATTCCGCACGACGTAATGGTAAAAATCTCGTCGAGAATAGTCAACGAAGTAAAATTCGTCAACCGCGTAGTTTACGACGTGACGTCGAAGCCGCCGGCAACTATTGAGTGGGAATAAAATTCCCGACCAAGCGTTACACGGAATTTTTCCGCAGTCGTTACTCTTTGTGCGGTAAAAATTTTGACCGTGTAAGTCGGACTTAACAATGAAGCAAGGCAGTCCGCCTTGCTTTTTATATTGCGAATTTCGGCGAAGCCGAACGAATTTCAAAACCGTCGGTTTTGAGTTAGGGATATAAAGATTAAGACGGAATAGGCGTGCGTTCTATTCCGTTTTTATCTGTATATAAGTTTTTGTATATCCCGCCCACCCA
>CACXFJ010000038.1 GCA_902766965.1 uncultured Eubacteriales bacterium
ACCGTACCGGGAACTTTGCTTAAAATAATGGAAAAGGGCGGCTACGATATAGGTTTTACTTACGACGGCGACGGCGACAGAGTAATGTGCGTTCAGGGCGGAAAAATCTATAACGGCGACCACCTTATGTACGTCCATTGCAAGGATATGAAAGCAAGAGGAAAACTTGTCGACGACACGATGGTAGGCACGGTAATGAGCAATCTCGGCACCGAAGCCGCTTGCAAAAAGGCGGGAATAAATTTAGTTCGCACGGCGGTGGGCGACAAATGCGTTTTTCGTGAAATGGAAAAACACGGGTATAACGTAGGGGGCGAAGAGAGCGGACACATGATTTTTACCGACTACATGCCGACGGGCGACGGAATATTAGCGTCCCTCCTTACTGCGGAACTTAACGAAGTCACCCCCTTGAACGTAGCCGACGACATTAAGGAATACCCGTCGGTAAGCGACTGCGTAATCTGCGACAAGGAGGCGGTAAATAAGTTCCGTACCGACGCGGAGATAAAAAATTATATCGACAATATAGATAAGGAATACCGCACGGTAATAAGACCGAGCGGAACCGAACCGAAGATAAGGATTCTCGTCGAAGCCGAGGATTTGGAAAAGGCGAAGAAAAAATGCGCCGAAATCAAAAAATTTATCGAGGAGAAAGTATTATGAAAGTTTTTAGATTTAAGGAAGAAAGATTTGCCCACGTCAGCGTTTCGGGGCGTTCGCTTAAAGGAATTCAGGACTATTTTCTTAAAGACGTCATCGAGATAGAATCGGAAAAGGATATACCCGAAAATATCGACGGGTACTATTGCGTACTCTATAACGACACTCCGCTCGTCAACGACGAATTCCTTGACGACATCGAAGAAGTCAGCAGGGGTTTGAAGACCTGCTACAAAATAGGCGACGGCTACGTCACGTACAAAGGATACAAAGGCGAATATAAACAGTGCGAAAACATCTTCGCTTTCCAAGTGAAGACTCTCGCCGACGTAGGGGTAATCAACACCCATATGAAAGACTACGTTATGGCAAAATACGCCGACAGGGACGTGCTTATGTACGACCCCGCCACTACTTATATAGACCTTGACGTAACCATAGAAGACGGCGCGATTATTCACCCGATGGTAGTTTTACGCGGCAAGACATATATTCATAAAAACGCAGTTGTGTTCCCCCATTGCGAGCTTATAGATACCGAAGTGGGCGAAAACGTGGATATTCGTTCCACCTACGCGTTGGAGGCGAAGATAGGCGACAATACGACCGTAGGACCGTTCGCGTGCCTTAGAAAAGGAGCTAACATAGGAGCCTGCTGCCGTGTAGGCGACTTCGTGGAAATAAAGAACAGCAACATAGGCGACGGCGTAAAAATGGCGCACCTCGCGTACGTAGGAGACAGCGACGTCGGCGAAAACACAAACGTAGGATGCGGAAGCGTGTTCGCTAACTATAACGGAATATCGAAACACAGATGCACGGTGGGCAGCAACGTGTTTATCGGAGCCAACACCAACCTGGTAGCTCCCGTCACCGTGCATAACGGAGCGTTCATCGCGGCGGGCAGCACGATTACGCAGGATATCCCCGAAGGGAACATGTGCATAGCCCGTTCCCGTCAGGTGTTCAAACCCAACTGGGAAAGAAAATAATCCGATGGAAGCCAAGGTAGAAGACTGTTTGTCGGCGGTAAGTTTATTCGATACGGACGCCGCCGTAAAGGAATGTAAAAGAATAGGTTGCGGTCATATAAACGCAACTTTTCTTTGCGTTACGGACAAAGGCAAGTTCACCTTGCAAAAAATGGACGTCGCTATTTTTCGTTCCGTCGATAAATTGATGGATAATATATCGGCAGTCACCGCCCACGTCGCGAAAAAGGGCGGCAAAACGATTGCGCCCGTAAAGGCAAAGGACGGAAAAAAGTTCGTCGAATACAACGGCGGAACGTACAGACTTATGACCTACGTCGACGGAGAGATTAAAGAAAGAATAACGGATCCGTCGGATATGGAGACGGTAGGAAAAGGTTTCGGCAAGTTTCAGGAATACTTACGAGATTTCGACGGAGTTTTGTACGACACGATACCCGATTTTCACAACACGCCGAAAAGATACGCCGATTTTATAAAAACCGCTTCCGTTCCGAGCGAAAGACGACAGAAGGCGAAAAATCTTATCGAAAGATACGCGGGGTATAAAAAACTGTGCGACGTCGTGGAAAAGCCGTTAAGAAAGGGAGAAATTCCTTACAGAGTCACCCATAACGACACGAAAATAAACAATCTCGTCATAGGGAACGACGGGTCTCTTACCGTAATCGACCTTGACACCGTCATGAAAGGAAGTTTACTGTACGACTTCGGCGACGCGATAAGGTCGGGCGGCACGACTCGCCCCGAAGACAGCCCGGAGATAGGGGAAGTTAAAGCAGACCCCGAGTTTTACGAAGCGTTCAGCAAAGGTTTTTTGACGAACAATCTCGAAGTCACCGACAAAGAAAGAAGTCTTTTGCCGATGAGCGCTTTTTTGTACACCTACGAGTGCGGAATGAGATTTTTGACCGACTATCTTAATAACGACGTTTATTTCGGCGCGAAATATCCCGAGCACAATTTAGTCCGCGCGGAAAATCAGTTGGTTTTAGCGGAAGACGTATTAAGGAAACTCGATTTATTCACAAGGATTACCGATGGATTTTTCAGATAAAATTTTCCGATTCGACGGAGAAAAATTTTTCTTAAAAGATACGAGGACGGGCAGACCGAGCGAAAAAACTTCGTTCCGAGCCGAAGAAAGCGACGGCGTTTTCCGTTTTCGGTTCGAGTGTAAGGAAAACTATTTTTGCCCCAAACATTTTAATTACAACGACCCCCTTTACGACGGCGACATAGTGGAGCTTATGATTACGCTCGGCGACAAAAGGCGGTATCTCGAAATCGAATGTAATTATAATAACGCCGACTATTGCGTAATTATCGACAACCGCGACGGCGAGGGCGATATAATTATTACGCCTCTTAAAGAAAACGTTATAAAAAGTCGCGTGGAAACGCTTGCCGACGGTTGGGCTTGTGATATAATACTGAGTGTAAAGGAGTTGAAAAAAATAGGATTTAGTAATCCCTTTTACTTCAACGCCCACAGGCAGGATTACGACGAAACGGGGTATCTCAATCTCTACTCTTTAAGTCCTACGTTCTGCGACAAGTTTCATAAAACGACCGCCTTTATACGGGCGGAAATAAAGGAGGATATATGAAAATACTCGTGACCGGCGGCGCCGGATATATAGCCAGCCATACCAACGTGCTTTTACTCGAACGCGGGTATGAAGTAGTAGCTCTCGACAACTTGGTAAACAGTTGCGAAGAGAGTATAAAGAGAGTGGAAGAACTTACCGGGAAGAAAATCAAATTCTATCGCGGCGATTGCAGAGATAAAGAATTTCTCGACAGAATTTTCACCGAAAACAATATTTATGCGGTAATACACTTTGCGGGACTCAAAGCGGTGGGCGAAAGCTGCGCGCATCCTGCGATGTACTATGAAAATAACCTTATGAGCAACCTTGCTTTGGTGGACGTAATGGCGAAACACAACTGTAAAAGACTCGTATTCTCGTCGTCCGCTACCGTCTACGGCACCCCCGAAAAACTTCCCCTTACCGAAGATATGCCCACGGGAGAAGTGACCAACCCGTACGGCGCGACCAAACTTATGGGCGAAAGGATGCTCACCGACATTCAGAAAGCCGATCCCGAATGGCACATAATGCTCCTCAGGTACTTCAATCCCGTCGGAGCGCACGCCAGCGGAAGAATAGGCGAAGACCCGAAAGGAATCCCCAACAACCTTATGCCGTACATAAGTCAGGTGGCGGTAGGAAAACGCGAATGTCTCAGCGTATTCGGCGACGACTACGATACCCCCGACGGAACCGGCGTACGCGACTATATCCACGTAGTCGACCTTGCCGAAGCTCACATCAAGGCTCTCGAACATATCGAAGATTACGGCGTGGGAATATTCAATATCGGCACGGGAGTAGGCTACTCCGTACTCGATATGGTAAAGGCGTTTAGTAAAGCCTGCGGAAAAGAAATCCCCTACAAAATAGTACCCCGCCGCCCCGGCGACGTCGCCGCATGCTACGCCAACGGAGATAAAGCCGAAAAGGAATTAGGCTTCAAAGCGAAACTTACCTTGGACGATATGTGTAAGGACACTTGGAATTGGCAGTCGCATAACCCGTCGGGATATAAGGAATAGACGAATTTCGGCAAAGCCGAGCGAATTTACCGCTCGGCAAAGTGAAGTTCCGCCGTAGGCGGAGTGAAGTTATCGCATAGCGATAGTGAAGTTGCCTAACGGCAGTGAAGTTCAAAACCGTTGGTTTTGAGTTATGGATATAATGATTAAGACGGAATAGATATGCGTTCTATTCCGTTTTTATCTGTAAATAGGGTTTTGTATATCCC
>CACXFJ010000039.1 GCA_902766965.1 uncultured Eubacteriales bacterium
CGCTCACGGCTATGCCGTGAAATTCGCTACCGCAAAGCGGTAAATTCGCTCGGCGTAAGCCGAAATTCGTTTAATTCCCGTTAGGGCTATAACCTTCGCCTACGGCGGAAATTCACTGTCGTAAAAAAACTTCGCTTACTATTCGCCTCGAAACTAGTTCGTTTCGCTTATTTCTTTTTCAAAATAATCGAAAAATCTTTCTATTATTTTCACGTCGTCATCGTTACACCGCAACTGCACGCTCAGTGTCATTTCGCCGTTCAGCGTGGTCATGGCAAGCTGCATATATGGTTTGTATTTTATAGCTCCCGTCATAAATCCGTCTGCGGGTAAATTGTCGCCCGCTTTGAAATCTTCCGCTTTAAGAAGCCCTACGTTACTCATACCGTGCAGTGGGTTGGAATAGAACTTTTTAATTAAAAATTCGCTCAAAAAGTGCGGAAAATATTTATATGCTATATCGAGTAGCGGCAGGCTGTACAGACCGAGAAACTTATCTTCCTTGTTCTTCTTCATTGCCGACTGCACGGCAGATAAAGTTTCTTCAAAATCCTTACCTTTGCCGTTTACCGTACACTGCATAAACCCGGTATGGTTGCAAAAACCCGTTTCGTCGGCGTTATTTACTATATGCCGCCTTAAATCTACCATGCACGGCACGGTTATACTGTCGCTTTCGGGGTAATTCCCTATATCGTACAACGCTCTTATATACGCCGCGAGCAAAACGTCGTTTACCGTGGCGTTATGCCGTTTCCCGTAGGCGATTATTTCCGAAGCGCGGTCTTTATCTATTTTTCGCCTTACTATTCGCGTAATATCGTCGGCTCTGTCGGGTGTCAGCGGGAAATAATGGCTATCCTTTACGCTACTTATGTTTTTGTACAGTTTTTTCGCATTTTTCTTGTCGTTTTCGTCGAATTTAGTATAAACGCTGTCGTAAGAACGGGAACCGTTTTTGATAAAGACTTCCGACGGATTATCCGTATTATAGAACTTAAACAGTAGTTTTAGGAAGTTTTTTAAGTCACCGCCGTCCATACACATGTGGTTTACCACGACTATCATAGAACAACCGCCCTTATACGGCGTGTAGAGGATTTTCATCTGAACGTTTCCGTCGTACGGCAAGGTGTCGCACAAAAACTTTTCTCTTTTCTCGTCGTCGTCTTCGTCGGAAATAATAAGTATGTCGGTCACGGCGAAATCTCTTACTTCCCAATAAGGTCTGAGCGGATTTTTTATAAACTCGCTGTGTAACACGGGTATCCCGTCGACGAGAGTTTTTACGGCGAGTTTTAGTTTTTCCGTATCGAGCGGCTCATCGTAGTACAACGCCGCGTGCATCATTCTGTTATAATAATTTCGGAACAAAAATTGCATTTTGTCCCACATTTCGGCTTTTATTCTTTTCATAAATTTTCCTTGTTCGCGTTTTCTATAAGCATTAGCTTTTCCGCCCTCGTAAGTCTTTTTATATGCCATTCCCTGCTCATCGCCGTTTCTTTATCGGCGTAAGCCTCGCTATAAACGATTTATATCGGCGTTCTGGTTTTCGTGTACTTTGCCCCTTTGCCGGCGTTGTGCGCTTTTTCCCGTTTTATCAAATCGGTCGTCCAACCCGTGTACAGCGTGCCGTCGGAGCATTTTGCGATATATACGTAATTCATATTTCCTCTCCCGTTTTTCGTTTTAATATAATTTTTCCCGAATGTCAAACGATAACTTCAATTCTTTCGTCCGCTTGCGTAATATAAACGTAAAAATCGTCGATTTTTTCGGTAAAATTTTTCTTTTTCTCGTTGTTAATTAACAAACTTGAAATGTTCTTTTCGTTTTGTTAAAATATAGTTCGGAAACGACGCAACAAAACGCCGTCGTCGCACGTTTAATTTATGAAAAACAAACACGGGAAGAAATGAACGAAAAACGTCTTAAACGCCTGATTGCGGGCATAGCAAGCGGAGATAGAAGCTCTTTCGCTGCACTCTACGAAGAAACAAAACGCGGAGTGTACGCTTTCATCTACCCGTATTGCAACAATAAATACGACGCGGAAGACTGCGTGCAGGACGTCTATATGAAAATATTCCGCTACGCAAGCGCTTACCGTCCCGACGGAAGTCCGAAAGCCTGGATCTTGCAGATAGCGAAAAACACCGCTTTGGACGAAGCGAGAAAGAAAAAACGAACCGTGCCTTTGGAAAAAATCCCCGATCCTTACGCCTGCGGCGCGGAACCGACCGATTCGTTCGTTTTCGACACGCTGAACAAAGTCCTCGACGAAGAGGAACGTTACGTAGTAGTCGCTCACGCATTGTGGAATTACAAACATAAAGAAATCGCCGCCGCCCTCGGTTGCCCCGTCGGCACGGTGACGTCTAAATACAAACGCTCGATAGAAAAATTAAAGAACGCGTTAAAGGAGGAACGTTTATGAAATCGTGGAAAAACCGACTGAAAAGCGAACTTGACGCACTCGCGCCGTCGACGGAGAAAGTTTGCGGCGAAACCGTTGCTAAACCTGAAAAACTACGCGGTTTCTTCGCCGGACGCAAAAATTTAGCTTACGCTTTTTCGTGCGCGGCGGCGATAGCGGTAATAGCCGTCGTCCTTTGCGTATGTCTTATTCCCGGCGTTTTCGACGTTCCTTCCGTCGACAAATCGGCTTGTTTTGCCGTGGAAATCAATCCTAAAGCCATATTTGCCGCCGATTCCGAGGGCAAAACCGAAAGTATCGTTTCTCTTAACGGCGACGCCGACGTTCTTCTCGGCGATGGGCAGGATTCGTTGCGTTCCCGCCTTTTAGGCAAACCTATCAACGAAGCTATCGTTACTTATATCGACGAAGCGGCGAAATTAGGATTTATTGACCCCGATATACTATCTGCAATAAAAATAAGCGCGAGCGACGACAAATCCGATTCTCTTTCTTCCGTAAAAGCCGACGCGGAAAACTATTTTAAGTCGAAAGGGTTCGCGACCTTAGTCGCGGACGATAAAATTACCGCGACGGAAATGTTGTCTTTGTGCGGAAAAAAAGAAGGCGACCTCTATTCTTTTCTTCGTTCCGCCCCCTATCTTTACGCCGAACGCGCGGCGGAGAACGCGTCCGACATCGCCGCCTTGTACAAAACCGACGTCGTGTACGGACAAATAAAAACTCTTCTTTCCGAAGCGGTCCGTTCCCTCGACGAAATATCCGATATTCTGGCGGAAATGTCCGACCTTAACGAAAAAATAAAGGACAGCGAAAAAAATCCTCTCGCCTCTTCTCTTTTCCTTATGTTCAGCCGCGACTACTGGACGTTGAAAAACACGAATCAGGAAATCACCGACGCGGACTTCCTTGCTTTGGTGACGAAAACGGATAGCCTAAACGCCCGTTACGAAACTTTGTGCGGACAAAAAATCTCTTCGGAAGCCGAGCTGAAAAGCGTAAAATTCTGTCTCGAAACCGCCATGTCGGCTCTTCCTGTCGACACGCTGAAAAAACTTGCCGAATTTGTCTCCGACTCCGACTTCGACTATTATTTCGATAAAGTAATCAATATATTAGAGAATACCGGTTTGAAAAATTACGCCGAAAAGATAGCGGAATTTACGAAATCTCCCGAGGACGCAAATTCTTTCCTCGAAAAAGTTTCTTCCGTATACTCTTCGGTGCGAGCTGCGAGACTAAACGGCGCCTCTTCCGCATACGACGTACCGCGCGAAGCTCTGTCGGACGAAGACTACGCCGAAGCCATAAATAAGATTCTCGCCGAATACGGCTCTTTGTCCTCTTTCTTCGATTCGAAAAAATAATTTTTCTTGTTCGCAACAAAAGACGCTCCTCATACGTTTATTAAGTGAAAACAAAAATCTTTTCTTGCCGGGAGGTTATGTTATGAAAAAGAAACTTTTAATAATAACTTTGATACTTACGGTATGCGTTGCTCTCGTCGCCGCAGCAGGCTGTACGAAAAAGAACGAACGCACCTCCGACTCTTACGTCAGACTGGATATCAACCCCGCCGTGGAACTAATAGTCGACGCCGACGACAAAGTCGTATCCGTCTACGGAGCAAACTCCGACGGAACCGTTCTTTTATACGGCGAAGCCGAAGGTTTTGTCGGTAAAGACGTAGAGAGCGTCGTAAATTCCATTACCGAGTCCGCCGTTAAATTAGGATATCTCGACGAAAACAACAAAGTCGTGCAGTACACGGTATCCTCCCCCGACGGCGAGAAAGTCGAAAAGGACCTTACGAACAAAATCACCGCAAAAATCACCGCTTCCGCCGCTTCCTGCGGTATTACCGTCACGACGGACGGTTCGGGTTCTTACTCTCTTCTCCGCAAGTTTAACGCCTTTAAGGAAGAACACCCCGATAACGCCGCTGTTCAGAATATGAGCGTGGCTCAATTCCGCCTTGCGCTCTCCGCTTCGGAATCGGGCGAAATAACTTTGGAAGCCGCCGTCACAATGAACGACAAAGACCTTGTGGAAACCCTTAAAAAAGCCGCCGATAAAGCCGTAGATTACGCTACCGCCGAATACAAAGCTCTGAAAGCGGCTGCCGACGCGGCGTACGAAAGCGCTACCGCGGCTGCCCTCGACGGAATATACGCGGCGTATTATTCTTCCCCGAAAGTCATGAGCAATCACCCGAACACTTGGTACTACGGCAGCGTATATCAGATGTACGCGACAGCCTATCACGGACTCGACGCAATAAATTACGTCCTCGCCGCCAAACAGCAAATAAGTTCGGTTGCTCTTAGCGAAGACGCGATAAAAGCCGTCGCAAAAGCTCTCGGTCTTAACGAATCCGACGTCGATTTGCTTAAAGACGCCGACGGGAACATAACCCTCGACAGTATATACGCTTACGCCGACAAGACTTTCAAAAACTCCGATATGCACGCCGACATCGAAGCTACCAAAAAAGCTCTCGACGACGCACTTTCGGCAGCCGAAAAAGACTTTACGGATACCAAAAACGCAATTATGGAAAAATACGGACCGCAAATCAACGCCATTTACGTATCGGCGAAAGCCTATGCTGACGCAATGAAAACTTCTATCGAAGCGTTCGGCGCGTTAGTTCCGCAAAGCGTAAAAGACCTTATGACGGAAATGCAATCCGCAGCTACCGAATTAAAGAATACTTTGACTAAAAAAGACCTTTCCGCAGAAGACATCGCAGCCCTCTCCGCCAAGTTCAAAACCAAAGCGAACGACACTCTCGAACGCATAAAAGCCGACTTAACCGAGGAAGAACTCGCCGAAGTCGAAGCTCTCCGCGCGAAAGCGGAAGCCACTTTGACGAAAGCCAAAGCGGAATACGACGACGCCTGCGCCAAAGCGGAAGAAGCGGCTCGTAAAGCTATCGAAAAGATAAGAAACGACCGCGTGCAACCCATCGATAAAGCCAAATCCGCAGGATAAACTTCTGCGTAAAACTTAACTCTCATTTATAAAAGTAACGCTCGACTTTTCGTCGGGCGTTACTTTTTTATTTCGTCGAATAATTCTGCAAATATTCGTCTATATATTTCCACACTTCCGTATCGTAATTTTTCATTATGCTGTAATTATCGGGATTGAATCCGTGTATCCCGCCCGAAATCGTCCTCAAAACACAGTTCTCATAGACTTCGGCGGCTCGCTCGGAATACGAAATCGGCACCGTCGTGTCGCGCGTTCCGTGAATAATGACTACGGGCTTTTTGAAGTTCCCTATATGGGCGAAAACGTCGAAATCTTTAAGAGTGTCGAAATACCCTTTGCCTACGGGCAGGAAATCTTCTGCCCCTTCCGCCACGTCGTAATCGTTCACTTGGTCGGCAACGTTGAACGCGGGATACATAAGGATAAGCCCGGCAATATCGTCGTTTCTGTCGTTAGCTACGAGCGCCGATACAAGTCCGCCCTGACTCGTTCCGCAAAGAAAAATCTTTTCGCTTTTTACGTCGTTACGCCCACGGAAATGGTCAATAACGGCGTTAAGGTCGTCCTTTTCGGTAAATATCGTCATATCTTTCATATCCCCGTCGCTCTTGCTCGAAAATCCGCCGCCGCAAAAATCGAACGTGTACGCCATAAACCCCCTTTCGGCAAAACCCGCCGCATAGGCTTTCAAGGCTCTCCCTTTCATAAACGCGCTGTGCGACAAAATTACCAACGGATAACTATCTTTTTTCTCCGACGGAACGTACAACTCGCCGTAAATTTTCGCGTCGCCTTTCATAACTTCACACTTAACGACGACGTAACTATCGGTAGTTTCGATAACTTCCGCTTCGTCGCCTTTCTTTTCGCAACCGCAGAACACCGCCGCAAAAATCGCCGCAAAAACCACAATAAAAATAAACGTTTTCTTTTTCATACGCATATCCGACTCCTGACTTAATAATACTCCGCCCGCCTTATTATTGCAATGATATTTGCGTTTTTCCCGATTTAATGTCAATTTCCGTATGCGTTTTTGTGCTTCCTGTCTGCCCGTTCGAGCCTCTGTAATACGCTTATATGTGAAAAAAGCACTGAATACAGTGCTTTTTCTTACTTTGGTGGGAACAACAGGGCTCCCTCGCACCAAAGACCTTCGTCTTTGCGACAGGACGGGGCAGTATGACACCACACTGTGGTGTCAACTACGGAAGCATTTTCCGTAGGCGTTTTTGTGCTTCCTATCTGCCCGTTCGAGCCTCTGTAATACGCTTTTATATGTGAAAAAAGCACTGAAAACAGTGCTTTTTCTTACTTTGGTGGAGAGCCTGCCAAAATGGTCGAACCTGAATCAAAAGAAAAAGATGATTTTGCCCGTTCTATCTGCTTTTCTTCCTGTAAAACTTGCTCCTTATTGACCTTTAAGCGTTCGGGGCTATCGGTAAAATTGTAGGTGATGACGATTTCATCTTCATATAAAATCACTTCGCGCACGAAGACGTTTATCAAGAACTTCCGCACCTTTACGTCCGTGGGATTATCAAAGACAAAACGGCTTAAATACTTTTCGATTTGCTCAACCGTCAAAAAGGCGTAGTTATGCGCTTTCTCCTTGGCGATTTCAAAATCAAGATGATTGATTTCCGTTTCAAGTTCCGTCAATCTGCCTTTCGTTGCTTCGGTGATAATGCCTTGCTCGATGGCTTTAATAATATTGCTTTGCGCGCGCAAGGCTTCTTTCCGTCTTTGCTCCAAAGATTTCAAAACCGTGTTGTCTGCCGTTTCGTTTTGATGGACTGCGTAAATCTTTTCCGCAAGGTCGCTTATAATGGAAACGCTGCTTAAAAGTTTCACCGTCGTTTCAATAACGATATCTTCAAGGAATTGCTTTCGTATCGGCTTGGTCGCACATTTCACCTTTTTGCGCCTACCTGCCTGACAAGCGTAATAATAATGCGAATCGCCGGTGTGGGACGTTCCGCTTATTCCGACCATTCTATGTTTGCAGTTTCCGCAAACGAGTTTCCCCGAAAGAAGGAAGTCGAAGATCTCCTTCTTGCGGCTCGGCGCTATCTTGTTATCGTCGGTAATAGAACTGACGGCTCGCCATAGTTCGTCCGATATAATTCTCGGAAAGATTTTATCGTAAACGACGCCCTGATGCTCAACGATGCCCGTATAACGGATATTGCGTAAG
>CACXFJ010000040.1 GCA_902766965.1 uncultured Eubacteriales bacterium
AAAAAAGCGGTCGGTATTTGTAGTTTTACGGACTTTCCCAAAAACGTCGTCTACCGTACAAAGTACGCCTACGCTCCGTTGTTTGGGAAAAATCTCTCGCCCACCGCCTGCTCCTTATCCTACTGTGAACGGAGCTTTCCGTCCGTAACACCGTTAATTGCCGCTATGCGGCGTTAATTTCTACTCCTATCGGAGCGGAGTTACGGTTACAATTTTCATAAGGAATAGAGCGTATCCGTTTCTTTTTACTGTCCTTAACGCCGAAATCTGTGATTTTGGCAATTCACGCCCGATAGGGCAATTAACGCCAAACTTGTTTGGCAATTAACTCCACGAAGTGGAATAAAGAGTTTTATGCAGATTTCTATCGTAAACGGCAGCGTCGAGTACGACGGAGAACCGGTACTTACAAAAATAGATTTTTGTCTTCGCGACAAAGAAAGAGTGGCGATAGTCGGTCGTAACGGCTGCGGAAAAACCACCCTTTTAAAAGCTTTGACGAAAGAAGTCGAACTCGTCAAAGGGGTCGGCGAAGAAGATTTCGGATTTTTCGTAACCGGCGTGCCCGTAATAGGTTTTTTGAAACAGTCGGTAAAAGACGACGACAAGACTATGGAAGAAGTAGTCCTTTCCGCATACGAAGAAATACTTTCCGTCGAGAAAGAAACGGAAGCAGCCCTTCGGGCGTTGGAACTTAATCCCGACGAAAAAAATACGAAAAAATATTCCGCTTTAAGTGAAAAATTCGAGTTTTTGGGCGGTTATACTTACAAAAAAGAATATCTTACCGCCGTTAAAAAATTCGGTTTTTCCGACGGCGATATGAAAAAGAAAATATCGGAATTTTCCGGCGGACAGCGGACGAAGATATTTTTATTACGACTTCTTTTATCCAAACCCGACGTGCTTTTGCTCGACGAACCCACTAACCATCTCGACCTTACCGCCGTGGAATGGTTGGAAAAGTATCTTGCCGACTACAAAAAGTCTTTCGTCGTAGTGTCGCACGACAGAATGTTCCTCGACAAGACGGTGAACGTAGTCTACGAGATAGAATACGGCGAAACCACCCGTTACAACGGCAATTACACCGCTTTTATCACGCAAAAAAAGCAAAATTACGAAAAAGAATTAAAAGACGCGTACTATCGGAAAAAGGAAGCCGACCGACTTAACGCCCTTATAGAACGGTTCAGATACAAGGCGAACAAAGCCGCCATGGCGCAGGCGAAACTAAAACAACTCGCCCGTTTAGGCGACCTCAACGGACCGAAAAAAAGCGACTCGGCTACTTTCTTTTCTTCTTTCCGACCCGCTTGCGAACCGGTAAAAGAAGTTTTTATCGCGGACAAGCTCCGTTTCGGCTACGACGAAAAAAAGCCCCTCGGAGAACTCACTCTGCGTATGCAACGGGGGCAAAAATTAGGGATAATCGGCGATAACGGTTGCGGCAAAAGTACCCTTATAAAAACGATAATGAAAATTATTCCGCCTCTTTCGGGCGTTTGTTACTTCGGACTGCACGTAGAAACGGGCTATTTCGACCAAACGAAGACGCAAAGTTTTTCTTCCCTTACCGTACTCGACGACTTCCTTAACGACTTTCCCGAACTGTCGGGAACGGAAGCGAGAACCGCTCTCGGAGCATTTCTCTTTACCGGCGAAGACGTGTTCAAGACGGTGGGCGAACTGTCGGGCGGCGAAAAAGTCAGGCTCGCTCTTTGCAAAATTTTCCGTAAAAGACCTAACTTTCTTATCCTCGACGAACCGACGAACCACATGGATATTATCGGCAAAGACACGTTGGAAGACCTGCTGAAAAAATACGAAGGCACGGTGATTACCGTATCCCACGACAGATATTTTATCAACAAAATCTGCGACCGCCTTTTAGTCTTCACGCCCGACGGACTTACATTTTTCGAAGGAAACTACGACGCATACGAAAATTATCTTTCGGATACTCAAACGCAGATTAAAGAAACCCAAAAAACGGAAAATAAAACGAAGAAAGGTTTTACCACTCCCTTAAAAGAAATCGACAAACGAGAGCGGAGAATAAATAAATTGACGAACTTGATAGATAATAACGACGCCGAATTAAGCCGTCTTAACGATAATCTCAATTCTCCCGAAGTCTTTTCCGACTATATAAAAATTACCGAAATTCAAAACAGGATAGAAGCCTTAAAAAAAGAAAACGACGGCTATACCGAAGAGTGGCTTACTTTACAGGAAGAACTCGAAACCTTAAAAGAAGAATACGAAAATAAATAAGCCTTGCTTTTACCGCAAGGCTTTTTCTTTCCGTTCGTTCGGTCACGTTTAATCTTCGTCTTCGTCTCGTCTTACTTCGAGAGCGGGTTTATCGCTTGCGTTGAGCGGCGATATTACTTTTCCGCCGATTTCCTTTTCAAACCGCTCGCGGGTTTCGCCTGCGAATTTACCGCCGCGCCTTGCTACGGTTCGGTTTTCGTCAAACGTTTCGGGGCGTTCTTTTTTTGAAAGCGTCGTAGTAGTAACTTCCGCAAGCATATTGAGGACGAGTTCTATGTCCGTCATATTGTCGCGTAAGTTTTCTTTTTTTAGTCCTTTCAGTTCTTTATATTCCTTAACCGACATTCCGCTCCACGCTTTCGTCATCTCGTCGGTGAGTATCGCGTACTCTACCCCTTCTTTTACTCCGCGTTCTTTCCACTCGTCCGTAAGTTTCTTACGCATTTCTATCGTCTGCAAACGTTGATTTATCCAACCTTCGGTGTAACCCTTAGCTCTGTAAAAATCCGCTCCGCGTAAAATAGCCTTTTCGGGGTCGGCTATTTCGTCCAATCTTTCGCTCCCCGCTTGCGCAAGCCACATCTTGAACGGTTCGGCTTTCGGCGACGGTATGGACTGAACGAGTCGTAAAATATCTCTCGTTTTCATTGCGTCACGCATACGCATTTTCCCGTCGGGAGCAAGCATTTTCAACTGACTACAATTTGTAGTCACTTCGCTTCCTTCTGCTTTTAGTCTTGTTTTTAGCACAGACCAATATTTACGCGGATTTGCGCTATCCGTTAAAACGGAAACGACGTCCACCACCGAAAAATACCATTCTTCTTCCTCGGCGTTCCATACCGTTCTTACTTGCTTGTTTTCAAATACTTTAATTTTGTTTTCCATACGGTTTTTCCTTTTATCGTCGATTACGTTCAGTATACCATTTTTTCTTTCGTTTTTCAATATTGTCGGTAGTTTTGCCGCCGTTTTTTTAGCTTTTTCGCAAAACGCCGCTCTAACGGCGACAGAAAGATTTTCTTTCGACAAATTTCGGTTCGATTACGTTTGATTTAATTTTCGTTTACATATATAATATATTGTATGTCACACGTTCACACGCACAGACTTTATAAAAAGGTATTGAAACTGGATAAAAAGTTCACCGCCAAGGGATATTCTCTCGACGACCTTTCCGCTATACTCAAAAGCAAGGATTCTTTCCTTATCCTTTTGGTATTGCTTATCAAAGCTCTGTTTGCATTAGGCGCTTCGGACGCCTGCGACGCTTCGAACGACAACGACGGCTTTTTCGACGACTATGCCGACGATAAATTCTCTTTGAACGTCGATTTTCCCGAAGTCGTCTTCCGTTCCGACGCTTTTTCGGCGATTTATCGATTAGAATACGGGCTTTAACGTTAAGTATTTACGAAAATTCGCGAAAAATCAAAAACCACGGAGGACGCAATATGCAAAAATTTATCGTGTCCGCAGAAAATACCTGCGACTTGTCGCAAGACCTTCTGTCGGAACTTAATATAAGAATCATCAATTTACACTACTACCTCGACGGCGAAGAATATCCTTGCGAAAACTTCGATCCGAAAGCTTTTTACACGAGGTTACGAAACGGGGCTTCCTGCTCCACCAGCCAGCCGAACCAAGAAGAGTTCAGAGAGTTCTTTACGAAGACGCTCGACGAAGGCTACGACATTCTGCACCTTGCTTTTTCGAAAGTTTTGAGCGGAACGTACAACAACGCCGTCGCCGTCGCCAACGAACTTCGCCCCCTTTACCCCGAAAGAAAGATTTTTGTGATAGACACGAAAAGTCAGTCGGGCGGACAAGGTCTTCTTACCGAGCTTACCGCGCGTTACGCCATGACGGGAGCTACGATAGAAGATACCTATCAATACGCTCTCGACCACATTCAACGAGTAAATCATATCTTCACAATTAACGACTTGCGTTCGCTTGCGAAAAGCGGAAGAGTAAGTCACGCGGAAGCCTTTATCGGCAATCTTTTGCAGATAAAACCTCTTCTTTACACCGACCCCGAAGGCAGACTTACTCCCTATCAGATAGTCTTTTCGAGAAAACTTTCTCTTAACGGACTTTGCGACAAGGTAAAGGCTCTTTACGATAACGACTGCAAAAAGATTTACATCACCCACAGCGACTGTCTTAAAGATACCGAATACGTCGCTGAAAAACTGCGTCGGATTCCGGGCGTGGAAGAAGTAAGACTTTTCCCGTTGAATCCGGTAATAGGCTGTCACACGGGCGCAGACACAATAGCTATCTTCTTCACTTCTGCGGACAGGAACGTAAAAAGAGGCTGACGCTATGGGAAAATTATGGTATGCTTTCGCGATGTGGCTATCGCGTCGTTTTATATTCAAAGAACCCGAAATAACCTACGAAGAACCTCTCCCCGAAAACGAACCCGTAATGATTCTCGCCAACCATTCGGGAGCGGTCGGTCCGGCGTACGCCCATCTCTACATGCCCGGTCCGAAAAAAATCTGGTTAATCAACTACGTAATAAGGAAGCAAACTTCGTCGAAATTTATTTTTCACGATTTTTATTGCGGCAAGAATAAAAAGCATAAAAAACGCTGGAAATTCTTGGCGAAACTGTCGTCGTTCCTTTTACGCCCTCTCCTCCTCAGGGTCCCGCACATAGAAGTTTATCACGACTCCCGCATGCTCGACACTTTCAGAGAAAGCGTGGACGCCCTCGTCGACGGCAAAAATTTAATCGTTTTTCCCGAGTGTCCGAAACCCCATTCTTCGTTCGTCAACGATATTTACGGCGGTTTTGCCGAGATAGGAAAACTCTACTTCGGACTTACGGGCAAGGCTCTTAAATTCTTCCCGGCGTACGTGTGCGAAGATTTGAAAAAAATATCGGTGGGGAAACCCGTCGTTTTCAATCCCGAACTCCCGACAAGACAACAAAGAAACGTAATTCGGGAAGGAATTCGCGACGGAATAGACCGTTTAGGCAAACTTCTTCCCGAACACAAACCTCACCCGTTTTTGACGGAAGAGTGGTACGAAACCTACGGCGAATACGTCGATAATCCTCTTGAATACTGGAAATTATTCGACGAATAAAACGCGTTTATTTTGGTCGTATGGGTATCCGTAAATGGTTTTGCGGATACCTTTTTTGTTTATTTCTTTACTTTGGCTCCGTTTGACAAAACGTCCGTTCCGCGGAAAAAATTTCCTTTTTTTCGAGTGCGAATTCGGGCGGAAAACGGCGATTTTGCGATAATTTAGGACGGATAAATTACGGCGGGCAAGTAAAACTTTTTCATTTCCCCTTGCAAAATACTCGTTTAGCATTTATAATATATACTACGATAATATATTTAGCAGTAGGCGTATGCGTTTACTGCGCGTGCGTACGGAGGCATAATGGCAGTCAAGGTCAACAATACCGCATCTATAAGAAAAGCCAAACGTTGGAGCGAGCGCGACGACGCGGCGCTTTGCGTGCTTCTCAAAAGGAAAATAAAGGACGTAAACGTGGCTCTCCGCGAGAGCGACAGTCCTTACGAAAGAGCAAGATTAAAAGAACAAAAACGCCATTATAAAACCATGCTCGTGAAAGTGGAAAACGGCGCGTATAACGGCGATATTCTTTTCAGCGAATTGCAGGCGTCGGCGGCTTTGCGGACGGAACAGAACGTTCATTCCGCGGCTTACGCCACCACTGCCGGCGCAAAAAAATACAATTCTTCTTACGAAAATATGGATTTCGATTACGAAACCGCTTTTCGTAAAAAACGTTATTACGGCGCGGGACTTCCGCTCGTTTTGCTTATACTCAGCATAGTTATGCTCGCCGTGTTCGTAGTAAGCGCGTTTATCCCCGCGAATATTTCGCAACAAATGGCGGCGAACGGAATACCGCTTAACAGCCTTTTCGTATACAAATTAGGTTCGGACACCCTCGATATAGAGATAAACAACACCGCCGATATCATCTGGCCGAGCGGAACTTTCGCCGAAGGCCATTCGCAACTCGAAAACGGCACTCAGTACGTAGACGCAAGCGGCAACACTCCCGCAAAAGTCAGGCTCAACGGAGACCTCGGTATGACTTCGGTCTACATATCGCCTTTCGACGTGGTAAAAGCCTGGTTCAGGACTCCCATGTTGAAAAAAACGCGTCTCGACTTTCTGGAAGACAACAAACTTTTTCAGGGAGACAGCTACTACTATATCTGTCTTTTCTCGGGATCTAAAGGCGAGGCTCTCGTAATAAAGAAAGACGAGGACGGCAATTTCGACCGTTCGGTTATTTTCCGTCATATAGGTACTTACGGCACGATAATGTTTTTGCTCGCCGCCTTCATTCTCACCGTAGTGAACGTTATTATCAACGTTATCAGACTGTTCACCTACACTTCGAGAAGGCTGCACGCTATTACCTTTATCAGCTTTCTTATGTCGGTACTTATGCTGTTCGGTCCGGCGATGGCAACAATGGAAGGTACCGATTTCGGCGGCGCAATCAAAAATTATTTCTCCTATCTTACCGACGCCGAAGGGTTTATGTCCAACGCCGACGCCACGGCAGGGATAAGCGTACTTATGCTTCTTCCCGCGGCTATAAGCCTTATTATGATGATTTTGCCGTTGTTCTTCAAGAACAGGTTAAAGCGTCGTCCCACGTACGTTCCGGCAGGCAACAGACCCCGTCAGGCAATAAACGACCCCATGTACGCCGACGAATCCACGTTGCGTAAACTGGTGTAAAGAACACAAAAATAAGACCCGTTTTCACCTTTTCGAAAAGACGGAATAAATATAACTATGTTTGATACGTTAAAAAGCGATTTGCAGGCGGCGATAGAACGCGACCCTGCGGCTAAAAGCAAATTAGAAATTTATTTTACTTACGGCGGATTCCGCGCTCTGCGAGCGTACAGAAAAGCGCATCGCTATTATCTTCGCGGACAAACTTTTATCGCGCGCATAATTTCGGCAAGAGCAAGAAAAAATACGGGTATAGACATTCACCCCGCGGCAAAAATCGGTAAAGGAGTATTTATCGACCACGGCGTGGGACTCGTTATAGGAGAAACCGCCGAAATAGGCGACAACGTTACTATCTATCAAGGCGTGACTCTCGGCGGCACGGGTAAAGACGTCGGGAAAAGGCACCCTACCATTAAAGACGGCGTAATGATTTGCGCGGGAGCGAAAGTTTTGGGACCCGTCACTATCGGCGAATACAGCAAAATCGGCGCCGGCAGCGTCGTGCTTAAAGACGTTCCGCCACACAGTACCGTCGTCGGCGTACCGGGCAGAGTGGTACGTATGCGCGGAGAAAAGTATCTCGATATGGACCAAAAACTTCCCGACCCCGTCCTGGAAGAATTCGACAGAATAAATCATCGTCTGTCTTCGGTGGAAGAAAAACTCAATATGCACCCTTGCAGATATTCCATTTCGCAGGAAATAGAAGAAGAATCCGCTAAGAAAACAGACTGAATACGGAGAAATATATGAAAGTTTATAACACGCTCACAAGAAAAAAAGAAGAATTTATTCCGATAAAACCAAATTTCGTGACGATGTACTCGTGCGGACCCACCGTTTACAGCTACGCACATATCGGGAACCTGCGTACCTACGTTTTTATGGATTTGGTTCGCAGAACTTTCCTGTATAACGGTTGGAAAATAAAAGGCGTAATGAACATCACCGACGTAGGACACCTTCTTTCCGACGGCGACGACGGCGAAGACAAGATGCAGAAAGCCGCCCGCGAACAGAAAAAGACCCCGTGGGAAATTGCCGATTTCTTTTCTAAAATTTTCTTTAAGGATATAGCCGCTCTAAACATAGGACGTCCCGAAATAATCGCGAAAGCCACCGACCATATCCCCGATATGATAAAGTTCGTCGAAGGTCTTTTGGAAAAAGGTTTCGCATACGAGATAAGCGACGGCATTTACTTCGACATATCGAAATTCCCGTCGTACGGAAAACTTTCGGGGCAGTCGATAGAAGAAAAAGAAGCGGGCGCGCGCGTGGAAGAAAACTCCGAAAAGCGTCACCCCGCCGATTTCGCCCTTTGGAAAAAAGCCGACAAAAACCACATTATGCAGTGGGAAAGCCCGTGGGGAATGGGTTATCCCGGTTGGCACATAGAATGTTCGGCAATGAGCCGTAAGTACCTCGGAGAAGTGTTCGACCTTCATACCGGCGGCATCGACGCAGTGCCCGTCCACCACGAAAACGAGATAGCGCAAAACGAAGCCCTCGCTGGAAAACAGACGGTAAACTATTGGATGCACGGCGAATTTATGTTGGTCAACGGCGGCAAGATGAGCAAATCTCTCGGCAATACCTACACTCTTGATCAACTCGCCGCTATGGGTTACGATCCCCTCGATTTCCGTTTCTTCTGTCTGAACGCTCATTACAGAAAAAAACTCAACTTCACTTTCGAAGGAATGAACGCCGCAAAAACGACCCGCGAACGCTTAAACAACGCCGTACATTCCCACAAGGGCGGCAAAAACGCAATTCCTATGGAAACGTTAGCGAAGTACGAAAAAGAATTCGCAGACGCCGTTTTCGACGATATAAACATTCCCCTTGCCTTAGGCGTGGTATTCAATATGCTTAAAGAACCGAAGAGCAACGATATTTATAATCTCGCTCTGAAATTCGATAAAGTGTTGGGACTCTCTCTCGACAAATTCACTCCCCCCGCAAAGGAAGAAGCAAAAATCGACGTTCCCGAAGAGATAACCGCCCTTATCGAAGAAAGAAAGCAGGCAAAAAAGGATAAAAACTTCGCTCTCGCCGACGAAATAAGAAGCAAAATAAACTCTCTCGGCTACGAAGTAAAGGACACCCGCGAAGGCACTGTGGTGACTAAATTATAGGCGACTTTCCTCCGTAGGCGGAGCGTGTTGCCACTGCGTGGCGTTAATTGCCCTAACGGGAATTAAACGAATTTCGGCTTACGCCGAGCGAATTTACCGCTTTGCGGTAGCGAATTTCACGGCATAGCCGTGAGCG
>CACXFJ010000041.1 GCA_902766965.1 uncultured Eubacteriales bacterium
ATAAAATATTAGGATATATATTAAGGGGGCATCGCTCCAAGCCCCCTTAATAAACCCCTTTCCTCATAATGTTCCCCCTTATCCGAATTTAACGAAGTATATGTTCCTCAACGAACTAATTATTTGAACGTGCTTTATTAAGATATGGATAAAAATACCCATTAGGGTGGGTGGGCGGGATATACAAACCCTATTTACAGATAAAAACGGAATAGAACGCACGCCTATTCCGTCATATACTTTATATCCATAACGCCGAAATCTCTGATTTTGGCAATTCACGCCCGTTAGGGCAATTAACGCCAAACTTGTTTGGCAATTAACTCCACGAAGTGGAAATTAACGCCGAGCCTACGGCTTGGCAATTATCTCCGCCTACGGCGGAATATAAAAAGATTTCGTTCATAAAATATAGTTATGAGCGGTTTTTATAACGATATTTTGTTAAAACTCGGTTTATCTCCCGAAGAGAGCGTCGGAAGCAAGGTTACCGTTATAGGTTTTTGCGGCGTGTTTATCGAAGGGCATAGCGGAATAAGGGAATATTCCGAAGACTTGATTAAAGTCGGAATAAAGCGAAAAACCGTACTTATTAAAGGGGAAAAAATGGTCGTATCCGTAATTAACAAGGACGAAATTTATATCAAAGGCAAAATTTTTGCGGTAGAGGAAGAAGTCCGTGAAAAGTAGAATAAGAGTTAAAGGCAAATTGCGTCCGATTACTCGGATTTTGACCGAAAAGGGAATATCGTTACGCGAGATATGCGTAGGCGACGGTTACGTCGATTTTTCCACGGCGGGTAAAGATACGTACCTTGCGTCGGAAGAACTTAAAAAGAGCGGCAAAGACTTTACTGTATTGAAAGACGGCAGAGTAAAGAGTTATTTATTAAAAAACGCCCTCCGTTTCGGCATTTACGTCGGTTTGATTTTCGGTATAATCGCAGCCGTGTTCTATTCCCGCAGTGTGACGAGAGTGGATATAAGCGGAAACAAACTTATCGAAAAAGAAGAGATTATGTCGGTTATTACCGAGGGGCTGTCTTTTCCGACAGATAAAAGTTCCGTCGACGTAAAGAAAATAGAAAAAAGCGTAATAGGTATGGACGGGGTATTTTCCGCTTCCGCCGAAATAAAAGGCAATACTCTCATAGTTAAAATTTACGAAGAACCCGAAAAACCCGATATAGTCGACAAGACCGATTTTACCGACGTAAAGAGCGATTACGACGGGGTGATTACGAGAATAAACGTCTATTCGGGACAAGCCGCGGTCAAACGCGGCGATACGGTGAAAAAGGGGCAGACGCTAATATCCTGCGACAAGGTTTCGCCCGACGGCGTGGAGTATAAAGAAAACGCGTTAGGGGAGATATACGCAAGAGTTTGGGTGACCAAAGAAAAACTTTTCTATCCGACGATAATTACAACCCGTCGCACGGGAAAGAGCGAAAAGAGGGTGACTTTTTTCGCTCCGCCGAAGAGATACGAAGGTAAGTTTTCGTCCTGCGAAACCGTCGTTACCGAAAAGTATCTTCCGGGTATTTTTCCGGTAAAATACTACGTTGCCGAATATTACGAAACGGAAGAAACAGAAAAGGAATTCGATTTTTACGCCGAAGAAGAAAACATAGTCAAGGAAGAAACGGTCTGCGGAGAAAGGGATTTGCCGCATGAAGGAGAGCTTATAAGGACGTGGTATGAGATAAAAAGACTGGACAAAAACGTCAATTTAGTTATATACTATGAATTAGAAATAAGAATAAATTAAATCAAACTTTCGAGGTAATATGAAAGACAAAGGTATAAACGGCAAACCTACGGGCAAATTTGTGGCGGGAATAATAGTTATTCTCCTTTATTCGCTTGCGTTGCCGTTCTTTTTGGGCGTCGTTTACGCGGGAATAAACGGCGTTTCGTTCGGTAAGACTTTCAGCGACGTTTATCGTTACTTCGTTCTTGCGGGAGTGATGTTCGCGATATTGTTTACGGTGGAGTCTTATATATTTTTCCGCAGAAAGGATTTGACCGGCGACGGCAAACAGCTCGGCGTAATACTCATATCGCTTACGCTGTGTTATCTGTTCGCGATTATTTTCGGCAATTTCATTTCGCTCTTTTCGATGCCGCTCCTTTTGTTCGGACTTATAATAGCGTTGCTCGTAGACAAGAGGCTCGCTTTGTTTTCGAACATTATGTTCAGCATAGCGTTTTTCCTCTGCTATATTACGGTAGAACCCGCAATTCCGGTTTTACAGTGTATCTCGGCGATACTTACCCAAGCGGTGACTTCTTCGCTTATGATAAGCATTATGAGTAAGTCGTACACGAGAATGACTTTTATAAAAAACGCTCTTTTGGTAGGCGCGTTTATGGCGGCTCCCGTGGCGATACTTACGGGGCTGTTGCAGCAAGGTTACGAGTGGATGGACATTCTTATGGGCGGCGTGTGGGCGTTTATTTCCGTCCTTTTGGGCGTTGCGCTTTTTATGATTGTTCTTCCGGTGATAGAGGACGCTTTCGGAATGTACAGCGACTTTAAGTTGGAAGAAATTTGTTCTCCCGACGCAAAACTTATGAAAAGGCTCGCGAAAGAAGCCCCGGGAACGTATAATCACTCGCTCGCCGTCGGCAACCTCGCCGAAATTTGCGCAATAAAGATAGGCGAGAACCCGGCTTTGGCGAAAGCCGGAGCGTACTACCACGACGTGGGGAAATTAAAAAATCCTCTTTGCTTTACCGAGAACCAGAACGGTTATAACCCGCACGACGATTTTATTCCCGAAGTCAGCGTGTATATGATTACCGACCACGTTACTTACGGAGCGGAACTCATAAAAAAATACAAGTTGCCCACCGCGCTTGCCGATATAGCGAAAGAACATCACGGCACAACCCCCGTGCAGTATTTTCTCAACAAGGCTAAAAGCATAACCGACGAACAGCTCGCGAGGGAACAGTTCTGTTACCACGGACCTAAACCGCAAACAAAAATTTCGGGACTAATTATGATAGTCGACACGGTGGAAGCGGCGACCAGAGCTATGGGCGCGGACGCCGATTCGGAAAAATTGAGAGAATTTATTCACAAACTTATCGACAGCAAGGTTTCTACGGGGCAGTTTACCGAATGTCCGCTCACTTTTAAGGACTTGCAGGATATAGAAGACACCCTCGTAGCCACGTTGCCGAGTTTGTATCACCAAAGAATAAAATACGTAAAGGATAAAAAATGATAAGAATATACGGAGATTACGAAGACGTAATAGAAAATGTAATAAAATCGACGGCAAAAAGGCTCGACTTCGAGGCTGAAGATATCGACGTGGAAGTGAGTATCGCCGACGAAGAAGAGATAAGAACTCTTAACAGAGAAACGAGAAACATCGATAAAGTCACCGACGTACTTAGTTTTCAGAACATAGAAAACGTATCTTTACCGCTCGTCAAGGAAGATTATCCCGAAGATATAAACGGCGAAGACGATTCCGTTATGCTCGGCGAAATCCTTATTTGCGAAGAGCAGGCCAAACGACAGGCGGAAGAGTACGGTCATTCCGTCGAAAGGGAAATAGGTTTTCTTACCTGCCACGGTATGTTGCACCTTTTAGGGTTCGACCATCAGGACGAAGAGGGGGAGAAAGAAATGAACGCTCTCTGCGAAGAGATACTTACCGACGCGGGATACACGAGAGATTACGTCCCCGAAGAAAGAGAAGAAAAGCCAGAAGAAGCGGCGAGAGAGTTCCGTTCGGGTTTCGTTGCGGTAATGGGCAAACCGAACGCCGGCAAAAGCACGCTCATAAACACTATCGTCGGCGAAAAAGTCGCTATCGTAAGCTGGAAACCGCAAACCACGAGAAATAAAATTCTCGGAATATACAACGAAAAGAACTATCAGATAATCTTTATCGACACCCCCGGACTGCACAAACCGAAAAATCATCTCGGAGAATATATGATGAAGACCGCCTCGACCGCTCTCGACGGAGTGGACTGCGTGGTTTACGTCGTGGACTGCGAAAAAGGTTACGACGAAAAGGATAAGTTCAATATAGTAAGTTACGTCAATTCCGGACTTAAAGTAATCGTAGCGGTAAACAAAGTAGACCACGTTACGAAAGGAAAGGTTTTTGAAATTCTCACCGAACTCAACAAACTCGATAAATTGACGGCGGTAGTGCCGGTTTCCGCATTGAGAGGCAGAAATATAGAACCTCTTAAAGACGAGATAAAAAAACTTCTTACCGACACTATAAAGTATTATCCCGACGAACAGTACACCGACAGGAATATGCGGTTTATGGCGGCGGAAATTATCCGCGAAAAGGCGTTGAGACTTCTCGATAAGGAAGTTCCTTACGGAATAGGCGTGGATATAAGGGAATACAAAATGCGCGACAGCGGAATTATCGATATAAACGCCGATATTATCTGCGAAAAAGCCGCTCACAAACCCATTATTTTAGGTAAAGGCGGTTCGATGATAAAGAAAATAGCGACCTACGCAAGACAGGACCTCGAAGAAATGACGGGCAGTAAGATTTTCCTTACCCTGTTCGTAAGAGTAAAGGACGATTGGCGGGGAAGCGACTTTATTATGAGAGAATTGGGGTACGACACGAAAAATCCCGACTGATTCCGTAAAAACGTTTCCGTGTTCGGGCGTTAAAGTACGGATAGGCGAAAAATTGCCGATTAAATTCGTCGGGCAGGTATAAAAAGATATTTTGCGGACATTCTATAATCGAAAGGAAACTTTCGAGGAGAGAAAGATGGCGAAGAATATCGACGAATTATTGTGGAAAACTTTCGTTAAGAGCGGTGACGCGGGATACTACATGTTATACCGCGCGCTTATTGAAGACAAGGACGAATAGTTCGTTTTCAGCCAACTTATTTCGACTAAGAACAGACCGCATTTTGCGGTCTGTTTGCGTATATGGGGTGAATTATACTTTCAAGTGCAACACTTGAAAAAATATAAGAAAAAAATAGGAGGTAAAGATGAAAAAAGATTTATCGAAAGCGAAAATAGCTATACTGTTTACGACGGTCGTCTTAATAGTCGTTATGCTTCTTACCGCATGTTCTAAAGGCTCTGCGGATAAAGGCTACGACAGAGGACCTGCCGGAAACGACCCCGCCGTAACAGGTTCTCCCATAGTAGTCGGCTCTCTCGACAGAAAAATCGTTTACAAAGTAAACCTTACGATTTATTCCGACACCCCCGAAAAAGTATATTCGGCGATTGCCGAAGCCACGGCTAAATACGAAGGATACGTCGAAAGTTCGCGAGAATCGAAGTCCGACTACGGAGAAAACTACTCCTTCGTAGCGCGTATTCCTACGGCAAAACTCGACGACTTCGTGAACGAGATATCCGTAGCAGGCACGGTAAAGAATAAGGAAGTTACGACCGAAGATATTACCGTAAAATACGTCACCGTAGACGAGCAGAGAAAATCCCTTCTCGCCGAAAAAGAGGCTTTGACCGCTCGTTTGAGCGAAGCTGCCGAAATATCCGATATAATTGCGATTTCGGAAAGATTAGCGAAAATCGACGCTGAAATAAACGCCGCCCAAAGACAAATTAACGAATTCGATAGTTTGCTGAACTATTCTACCGTCACCGTATTCGTCAATAAAAACTATAAAGAAACGCCGGATACGAGAAGTTTCGGACAGAAACTCGGCGACCTGTTCGTGGCGTCGTTCAAGAGTATCGGCACGGTATTTAAGGGAATAGTAATAGGTCTTACCGCGGCTTTCCCGTACCTTATAATAATAGCGTGCGTGGTAGGTCTTGCGTTGTTTATAGCTTTCGGGGTAAAAAACCTCAAAAAGACGGGCAAGTTTTTTCCGCAAAAGAAAGATAAGAAATCAGAGCAAAAAGCGGAAGACGAAAAACCCGAAATAAGCGAAGAGGCTACGGATAAAGAAAACGAAATAACCGAACCGGAAAAAACGGTCGAAGCGGAAGAAACGGTAAAGGAATTATCCGCAAAGAACGAAAAGGAAGAAGAAAAATAAAAAGTGGATATAAACGGACTGATAATACGGAGCGTCGATTACGGCGACAAGGACAAAATAGTGACGATAGCCGCGCCCGACGGGATTTACACCGCGAAGGCGAAAGGGGTTCGCACGGCGAAGTCGAAACTTAAAGGGTACGTCGGGGTACTTAATTTCGGCGAGTTTTCGCTTGCGGAAGGCAAAGGGGGATACACTCTTTCGGGTGCCGACGTCACCGAAAGTTTCTATTCCTGTTGGACGGACGCGGATAAGTACGCGGCGGCGATGATTTGCCTCGAAATTTACGAAAAATGTTCCCGTCAGGGAGCGCCGAGCGACCTTATCGAACTGCTTAAAGGGTTAAAAAACATAAATTACGGCGAATTTTATCCCTTTGCCGAAGCGTTGAGATACGGCGTAGTCACCGCTGCGGAAAGCGGCGTGGACGTCACCGAAAAGGTTTTTCCCGATAAAATCTGCGGTATTTTTTCTTCTCTCCTTAAATGCGACAGCGCCGACGAAGTCCTTACCGAATACACTCGCGAAGACGTAAAACTGTTCTTAAAACACCTTTATCGCGGCTTTTATTCCGAACTCGGCGTAAAAATAACCGTCGCTTCACAGTTGTAAACGGTATTTAGAAACGAAAAAAGAAAGTTGCTCCGTAACAAGTTGATTAAAATACTTGAAAACGGAGCAATTTTATATTATACTGAATTGAGTTAATTATTAAAAAAACATTATCAATATCAATAAAACCATTTTAGGAGGATTTAGGATGAAAAAGTATGTTTATCTTTTCACGGAAGGTAACGCGAATATGCGTGAAATTCTGGGTGGAAAAGGCGCTAACCTTGCCGAAATGACCAATCTCGGTCTTCCCGTTCCGCAAGGATTTACCATCAGCACCGAAGCCTGCACGCAGTATTATGAGGACGGCAAGCAAATTAACCCCGAAATTCAGGCTCAAATTATGGAATACATCGAAAAGATGGAAGAAATCACCGGGAAAAAGTTCGGAGACAAGGAAAACCCCTTGTTGGTTTCCGTACGTTCCGGCGCGAGAGCTTCCATGCCCGGTATGATGGATACCATTCTTAACCTCGGACTTAACGAAGAAGTAGTCGAAGTAATCGCAAAGAAGTCCAACAACCCCAGATGGGCGTGGGACTGCTACAGAAGATTCATTCAGATGTTCTCCGACGTCGTTATGGAAGTAGGTAAAAAATACTTCGAACAACTCATCGACAAAATGAAAGAAGAGAAGGGCGTTACGCAGGATATAGAACTCGACGCCGACGACCTTAAAAATTTGGCTAATCAGTTCAAAGCCGAATACAAGGCTAAAATCGGAAGCGATTTCCCCTCCGATCCGAAAGTTCAGCTTTTCGAAGCGATAAAGGCAGTTTTCCGTTCTTGGGATAACCCGAGAGCCAACGTTTATCGTCGTGACAACGATATCCCGTACAGCTGGGGTACCGCAGTTAACGTTCAGATGATGGCGTTCGGTAACATGGGCGACGATTGCGGTACCGGCGTTGCGTTTACCCGTGACCCCGCTACCGGAGCTAACGGACTTTTCGGCGAATTCTTGACCAACGCGCAGGGCGAAGACGTCGTTGCCGGCGTTCGTACTCCTATGCACATCTCCGAAATGGAATATAAGTTCCCCGAAGCGTTCAAACAGTTCAAGGACGTTTGCAAGAGACTCGAAAACCACTATCACGACATGCAGGATATGGAATTCACCGTTGAACACGGCAAACTTTATATGTTACAGACCCGTAACGGAAAGCGTACCGCTAAGGCGGCTTTGAAAATAGCTTGCGACCTCGTCGACGAAGGTATGATTACCGAAAAACAGGCTGTCGCTATGATCGACCCGCGTAACCTCGACACCCTTTTGCACCCGCAGTTTGACGCTAAGGCTCTTAAGGCGGCTACCCCGCTCGCACAGGCTTTGGCTGCTTCTCCCGGCGCTGCTTGCGGACAGATAGTATTCACCGCCGAAGACGCTAAAAAATGGCACGAACAGGGCAAGAAAGTAGTTTTGGTAAGACTCGAAACTTCTCCCGAAGATATCGAAGGTATGAAGGCGGCACAGGGCATACTTACCGTTCGCGGCGGTATGACTTCTCACGCAGCCGTCGTAGCCCGCGGTATGGGTACCTGCTGCGTATCCGGTTGCTCCGCGATCAATATGGACGAAGAAAACAAGAGATTTACTCTTGCGGGTAAGGAATTCCACGAAGGGGATTGCATCTCCATCGACGGTTCTACCGGTAAGATTTACGAAGGACTTATTCCTACCGTTGACGCAGTTATCGGCGGAGAATTCGGAAGAATTATGGCATGGGCGGACAAGTACCGCGTATTGCAGGTAAGAACCAACGCCGACACTCCCCGCGACGCGAAGAAAGCTCGCGAACTCGGAGCCGAAGGTATCGGTCTTTGCCGTACCGAACATATGTTCTTCGAAGGCGACAGAATCAAAGCTATCCGCGAAATGATCTGCTCGGATACCGTAGAAGAAAGAGAAGCCGCTTTGGCAAAACTCGAACCCATGCAACAGGGCGACTTTGAAGAACTTTACGAAGCTCTCGAAGGAAATCCCGTTACTATCCGTTTCCTCGATCCGCCTCTCCACGAATTCGTACCCACCGAAGAAGCCGACATCGAAGAACTCGCTAAGACTCAGGGCAAGACCGTAGAAGAAATCAAGGCTATAATCGCGTCCTTACACGAATTCAACCCGATGATGGGACACCGCGGATGCCGTCTTACCGTAACCTTCCCGGAAATCGCTAAGATGCAGACCAGAGCCGTAATCAAGGCTGCTATAAACGTTCAGAAGAAACATCCCGATTGGAAAGTTCTTCCCGAAATAATGATACCGCTCGTAGGCGACGCAAAAGAATTGAAGTTCGTCAAGAACATCGTAGTAGCTGTAGCCGACGAAGAAATCGCTAAGGCGGGAGTAGAAATCAAGTACGAAGTAGGTACTATGATAGAAATTCCGAGAGCGGCTATTACCGCAGACGAGATAGCCAAGGAAGCCGAATTCTTCTGTTACGGAACCAACGACCTTACCCAGATGACCTTCGGTTTCAGCCGTGACGACGCAGGTAAGTTCCTTAACGCTTACTACGACGCCAAGATATACGAAAACGATCCGTTCGCTAAACTCGACCAAGTCGGCGTAGGCAAACTTATGAAGATGTCCGCCGAAATGGGTAGAAAAGTTCGTCCCACCATGCACCTCGGAATTTGCGGTGAACACGGCGGCGATCCTTCCACCATCGAGTTCTGCCACAATATCGGACTCACTTACGTATCCTGCTCGCCTTTCAGAGTGCCTATCGCTCGTCTCGCAGCGGCACAGGCTAATATCCGTAATCCGAGGGCGTAAGCTTTTGACGGAAAACGGTTAAATTCTGGCATTTTAATACTGAATTTTATGAAAAACAGCCATTCTCGCTTGAGTCTGGCTGTTTTTTTACTCTTCTGAAGACAGCCAAAAATCGGAAAATGTGCTAAAATTATGGGGTGGTTCCTCAAATTGAACATTTTTCCATATATACTGTTGTGGGTAAAAGAGGGCGATAAAAGAGAGGTATTTTATGTCGAAATATAAATTGATTTCAGAGTATTACTTAAAAGGTAACAACCGCACGCAGATCGCTACGCTTTGCGATTGTTCGCGCACGACCGTCTGGACGGTTTTGAAAAGAGTAGACGCTATCGGTATCGGGCTTGACAAACTAAACGGAATGAACGAAAAAGAACTTGCTTATTTGCTTTTCCCGGAAAGGACGAAAGCGGGAGACGGGTATTTGATTCCCGATTTTAAGTGGGAAGCGTTTCAGATGATCAAGCATCGTTCGTCAATCAGGCTTTGCTGGAGAAGATATTGCAAACGCGCGGCAAAGCAGAATCTTGCGGCATACAGTTGGAAAGTTTTTCTGACTTCGTATAACGATTACCGCCGACCGAAAATACAGGTTGACGATCCGGACGACAAAATCAGAACAAAACTGAAACATTACAATTTTTTGTTGGCTTATTGCGAGAGCGATAAGGTGATGTATTCCGTGATTCAGACGGAAAAGGAAATGTGGCTGAAATCGCTTGG
>CACXFJ010000042.1 GCA_902766965.1 uncultured Eubacteriales bacterium
ATAAAATATTAGGATATATATTAAGGGGGCATAGCTCAAAGCCTCCTTAATAAACCCCTTTCCTCATAATGTTCCCCCTTATCCGAAGTTAACAAGGCAACTCTTTCTCAACAAACTAATTATTTGAACGAACTTTATTAACATAAGGATAAAAATATCCGTTAGGGTGGGCGGGCGGGATATACAAAGACCTATTTACAGATAAAAACGGAATAGAAAACACGCCTATTCCGTCTTAATCATTGTATCCATAACGCCGAAATCTCTGATTTTGGCAATTAACTCCGCTCCGATAGAAGTGGAAATTAACGCCCGTAGGGCAATTCACGCCGAGCCGACGGCTTGGCAATTAACTCCACGAAGTGGAAATAACGCCACATAATGGAACTTAACTTTCTATTAGTAAGCGATTAGCTCTATCACACCCACTGCGGTGGCTAACGCGCCGAAAATATAGTAGCATATTCCGCCCTCGGCTCCTGCAATGTCGCCTACCGAAAGAAGAGCGATAAGTATACCTACGATTATCGTAAGTATGGATATGATTACGTCGAAGACGAGCGCTCTTTTACCGCGACGGCGGATAAGGAACTTTATGAGCATCGCAAGTCCGTATATTGCTATCAACGCTCCCACTATAATTATAAACCATTTGGATATATCGCTTTGGAATACGAGCAACAGCACTCCTAATATGAAAACGATTATTCCTATAAAGAAGTAGAGCATCACTTCGCCGGAAGTATTCTTCGAGCTTATCATTTTACGCAAATTGCTTACCGCTACGAAAAATCCGCCCAACAAACAGCCTACCGCGAACACGGTGAGCATCATGTTTACGACCGAACTTTGGGATATGCACAAAAGTATTCCGACGAAAGCGAGTATCGCTCCGAAAAGACGGATTGCGGTATTGCTTAAAGGCGAGCGTTTTGCCGAGCCGCTTGCGGAACTTACGGTAGTTGCGCTTTGTTTTTTCTTTGCCATAATTATTTCTCCTTTAATTTTAATAACTTTCTTAACGAGAGGTTTCCCTCGGGCTTATTCTAACATAAAGTATATATTCTTTACAACAAAAATTATATTTGATTTCCGTTAAAAATTTATTACGCCCAAATGTTGCTGAAGAATTTCCACGCCCTTAAAGATAAGAAATATCCCCCCCGCGAATTCCGGTAATCACCTTTATATCGGGCGTGTTCATAACGTTTATCGGCTGTTGCAAATAGAATTTTCTTTCGATAAGTTTCATATTACCACCTTTGACAACATTATATCTCTTTTTGCAAAAGCCGCAAAAAAACTATTATTTATATTCTTCTCTCTTTTCAGCGGATAAAATATTTTTTTGATTTTTGTTTTTAACTCTTTCCGCTTTTTCGGCAAGGCGGAAGATAATTTTGCAAAAAAAGACGAGGGTATGATAAGATATATAACTTTCTATCGTTGCATTTTATTTTTATATTTGATATATTAAAATATACGCTACGCGTGAGCGCGTAGGACGATTTAATGTGAGGTTATATGAAATACGTCGTTGTTTTGGGAGACGGAATGGCAGATTACCGCAAAGGCCCGCTCGGAGTACGGACTCCGTTGGAGCTTGCGAAAAAACCTAATATGGATTCTCTTGCGAAAAAAGGAGTAGTAGGACTCTTAAAGACGGTGGACGACGGGATGAAACCGGGTAGCGACGTGGCTAATCTCAGCGTAATGGGTTACGACCCGAAGGTCTGTTACACGGGCAGGGCTCCGCTCGAAGCTCTTTCGCTCGGAATAGACACGTCGGAAGACGACACCGTGTTCAGAATGAATCTCGTCACCTTATCCGACGGCGAAGAATTCGCCGAAAAGACGATGATAGACTACTCCGCGGGGGAAATTTCCACCGAAGAAGGACACGAACTCGTTAAAGCCGTCGCGGAAAATTTAAGCGACGGTTGCATAGAATTTTTCGGCGGAACGAGCTACCGCAATTGCGCGGTTTTACGCGGAACGCACACCGACGTTACTTTCACTCCGCCGCACGACATTTTGGGTAAAAAAATAGGAGAATACCTGCCGCAGGGCGAAGGAAGCGGCGTTTTTACGTCTCTAATAGAACGCTCGCAAAGGGTTCTTATTAACCACCCCGTCAACCTTAAAAGGATAGCCGACGGCAAAAATCCCGCCAACGCGATTTGGTTCTGGGGGAAAGGAACGAAGCCTAAGTTAGAAAACTTTTACGAAAAATACGGACTTAAAGGCGCGGTAATTTCCGCTGTCGATTTGTTGAAAGGGATAGCGGTCGGCGGCGGACTCGACGTAATAAACGTTGAAGGAGCGACGGGTAATCTCGACACTAACTTTACGGGCAAGGCGCAAGCCTGCGTGGACGCTCTCGACACTCACGATTACGTCTACCTTCACTACGAAGCTCCCGACGAATGCGGGCATCAGGGCGACGCCGAAGGGAAAATAAAAGCTATAGAAAAAATCGACGAAGCGATAGGGTTTATAGTAGAAAAGCTCACCGAAAAAAAGGAAGATTTCGTAATGGCGATACTCCCCGACCACCCCACGCCGTTATGTTTAAGAACGCACGTTTCCGACCCCGTGCCGTTTATCGTTTACAATTCCGTCCGCAACGGAAACTGCGGACTCGAATACAATGAAGAAGCCGCCCAAAAAGGACTTTATTTAAGTAACGGCAGGGCGCTTCTCCGACTTATGATGAAAAGCTGATTACAGAGAAAGGAGAACCTTATATGGAACATTTGGATACCAAACAGTTAAGAAACGCTTATCTTAAATTTTTCGCCGACCGCGGACACGCGATTATTCCGTCCGCGTCGCTTATCCCCGACAACGATCCTACCGTACTCTTCACTACGGCGGGTATGCACCCCCTTGTGCCGTATCTTCTCGGAGCTAAACACCCTGCGGGTACTCGTCTTACCGACGTACAGAAATGCGTCCGCACGGGCGACATAGACTCGGTAGGCGACGCCACTCACTGCACCTTTTTCGAAATGTTGGGCAACTGGTCTTTGGGCGATTATTTCAAAAAGGAAAGCATAACCTGGTCGTTTGAATTTCTTACCGAGGTTTTGGGAATTCCCGTAGAAAAGATAGCGGTGAGCGTATTCGCAGGAGACGCCGACTGCGCTCGCGACGAATTCGCCGCGGAGACCTGGATTAACCTCGGAATAAAGAAAGAAAACGTCTACTATCTCCCCAAGAAAAACAACTGGTGGGGACCTGCCGGACAGACCGGACCTTGCGGACCCGACACCGAAATATTCATTATTCTCGACAAGGAAAAATGTTCCCCCGACTGTTCTCCCGCCTGCGACTGCGGAAAGTTCGTCGAAATCTGGAACAACGTTTTTATGGAATTCGACAAAAAAGCCGACGGCAGCTACGCTCCCCTTAAACAAAAGAACGTAGACACCGGTATGGGACTTGAAAGAACCGTCGCCATGCTGAACGGTTTCGAATCGGTTTACGACACCGACGTGTTCAAACCGGTAATAGATATGTTGAAAGAAAGAAGCGGAAAGGACGGAGAAGAAAATATCCGCGCTATGAGAATAATAGCCGACCATATCCGCACTTCCACCTTTATGCTGGGCGACGAAAAGGGCATAACCCCGAGCAATGTAGACCAAGGGTACATTCTCCGCCGTCTTATCCGCAGAGCGGTAAGATTTGCTCGCGTCCTCGAAATAGACAATTCCGTCCTTATCGACATCAGCAACAAGTACATAGAAATCTACGGCGAACACTACAAAGAACTCGTCGCAAACTCCGCTAAAATCATCGACGAACTCCAAAAGGAAATAGAAAGATTTAACAAAACCCTCGTCACCGGACTTAAAGAGTTTGAAAAACTTTTAAGATACATTCAGAACAACCGTATCTCCGGCAAAGCCGCGTTCAGACTTTACGACACGTTCGGTTTTCCGATAGAAATGACGGTGGAACTTGCTCGTGACCACGGCGTGACCGTCGACGAAGAAGGTTTCGAAAAGGCGTTCAAGGAACATCAGGAAAAATCCCACGCCGGAGCGGAACAAAAATTCAAGGGCGGACTCGCCGACAACAGCGAAGCCACCTCCCGTCTGCACACCGCGACGCATCTTCTCAACGCCGCTCTTAAAAAGGTTCTTAACGACCCGACCATTCAGCAAAAAGGAAGTAACATCACCGCCGAAAGACTTCGTTTCGACTTCAACTTCCCCCGTCCGCTCACCGCGGAAGAACTCGCCGCGATAGAAAAGGAAGTAAACGACGCCATCGCCGAAAAAATCGACGTAATTTGCGAAGAATTGCCCCTCGACAAGGCGAGAGAAAAGGGCGCGGTAGGCGTGTTCGGCGACAGATACGACGCTCTCGTAAAGGTCTACACCATCGGCAACCGCAGTATGGAAATCTGCGGCGGACCCCACGCAAAGAACACGGCGGAACTCGGTCGCTTCAAAATAACGAAAGAACAGTCCTCTTCGAGCGGAGTCCGCAGAATTAAGGCGGTCTTGACCGAAGACTAAAATATTGTTATAATTTAATTATGAACAAACGTTTCGGTAAAATCATAAGAATAACGCTGTTTATCTGTCTGTGCGCGACTCTTATCTTCTCTACGGTCGCGTGCGACTTGTTCGGCGGTTCTGCCGAAGATAACCGAAACAACATAGTAAAACCGAATATCAGCAAAGCGCAACAGGATTACGACGCATTGTCCACGAAGTCTTCCGACGTGACGGCGTCCGCTACCGTTGCGTTTTTTAACAGAAACTCAAAAAAAGCCGTCGTTTCTACCGAGATTACCGAAAGTCTTTCCCTGAAAAGAATCCGCAACGGAAATAAGTTTTTCGCGAAAGCCGAGCTTTCGACTACGGAATGCGACGACAGCATAGCGGCTTTGTACAAGCAGATAAGGCAGCTTACTTCTTCGGAAAAAAATCCTTACTCCGCCGCGAACGACCCCTTCGTGGACTATCTGGAATCCGCCGCTTCTTTATCCGTTGCGTTGGGATACGAAAATTGCTACAACGTATCCGCGGAATACGTTTCTAAAAAATCGCCCGCAAAAAGGCGGTACGCATTCGACGACAAGACCGTTTCCGACTGTCTCGACAAAGCAAGCGATTTCGTACTTTCTTCCTACCTTTCCTCGAGCGGAATTTTCGACTTAAAGAATGCCGCCGACTGGGTATCGGAAGACAAGGCGAGCAGGTTCTTCTCCACCGACAAAAACCGTTTTATCTATCAGTTGAAAGCCGACGAAAACAAGATAAAAACCATCGTAATAAACAAAATCGACAAGGTTCTGCCCCTTGTTTTGGACGAGAACCTTTCCGACGAGACGTACTCGAAGATTTTGGGTTATATTTCCAAATGGATAAAAATCAACCCGACTTCGGTGGACGCTCTCGTTTCCGACAAGGGACTCCCCGACAGCACGTCGGTTAATTTTTCGTTCGATATAAACGTAGATTTCGCCGACCTTGATCAACTTTTGTTCCTCGCGTTCGGCAAGGAGAAAAAGGAAGAAATATCGGGCTACGTCAACGCTCTCGCCACGTTAAAGAACGTATGCGGCACGAACGGAGAAGAAAGAACTCTCGGCATACGAGTCACGATAAACGAGAAAGAAAACTTCTTCTACGACGCAAAAAAATGTTCTTTCCCGCCGGAAGCGGAAGATACGTTTTTACCTTTGGACGAAGAAGTCGCGGACAGAAAAGTCGTTACCGCGGACGATATAAAAACGGCGTTTTCCGATATTATTACCTTAATTTTCGGCGAAGCCGATAAGGCGAAAACCGAAAAAAGCAACTAATTTACCAAACGCTTACAATAACGATACAAATCAAGGAAGGGAGCAAAGTAAAATACTTTTAAGCCCCACAGCCCCCGCTACTGTATGAAGTAAGGAAAAATCCGAAACCGTACGCCACTACAAGGGAAGGCAGGTTCGGTACGCAAGTCACCGTTTCGTACCGCTTCGAGTCAGGATACTTGACTGTATAATAAATATACGGAGGGTATAGTACCTATGAAAAAAATGCAAAAGACTCTGGTCGCTTTGCTTTGTTTGGTATGCGTATTAAGCACGGTTTTCGTGCTTTTTGCTTGTACCGACAAGAACGCCAACGACCTTGAAAAGACGGTCACTATCGTTATAGGAGAGGGCGAAACCGCCACTACCGAAACGATAACCACCGGAGCCAAATATCTTTTCGACCTTCTTAACGAGATGAGTAACCGCGAAGAAAACAAATTAGCCTTAAACGGTTCTTGGAGTACGTACGGATTGTTCGTCACCGAAGTAGGCTCTCTTAAAGCCGAAGGCAGCAATCAATATATCTGCGTGCTTACGTCCGACGCGGCGTATAAAGACGCGACCGAATGGGCGGTTAAGAAAGAATACAACGGCACGGAAATGGTTTCTTCCACGCTCGGCGTATCTTCCTTGCCTTTGAAAGACGGTTGCGTATATATGTTCGCTCTCGGTACTTTCTAAATTGTCAAAAGGCAGTGTTTATATTAAAAAGATAGTGCTTATCGCCCTTTTCGGGGCGAGCCTTAACGCTGTCAAATTTTGCCTTATGTATATTCCGAATGTGGAGGCGGTGACTCTCCTCATTACGGTTTATACATATTGTTTCGGTATAGGCGTGGGGCTTCCCGCCACTCTCGTATTCTGCGTAATCGAAGGTCTGCTGTTCGGGTTTAACCCGTCCTGGCTCGTCGCGTACTTCATTCATTGGCCGTGCGTAGCGATTGCGGCGTTCCTCATTAAAAAACTGAAAATCAAACATTCGGTACTCGTAGCGGTAATTATAGGTGCCGTAACCGCACTTTTCGGACTGCAAAGTACCTTTATCTATTTCCTTACCGGCGGCGCGGTCGGCAAAGACGGCTGGGTATCAGCTTATTGGGCGATGTATATATCGGGCTGGGCTTTTTACGTCACGCAAGTGGTCTGCAACCTTATTTTAATAAGCGTAGCGTTTACTCCGCTTACCAAACTTCTCAACCGTCTCGGTCGCTCCTATTTCGGCGCGGAAAACTTCAATTAAATCTACGTTTAATTTTCATTGTTATTATCTTGGATATTATGATATAATATCGCTGTAAGCGATAATTTTCGATTTATGGAGTGATTTTTATGCACAGCGTGGTTATTAACGGAAAAAAATATCTTGCGGAAGACAACGCGCCGCTTAAAGAAAGTCTTATGGACGCGGGGTTCAACTTTCCCTGCGGCGGGAACGGGAAGTGCGGCAAGTGCCGAATCGTTTGTCCGGAAATCGAGCCTACCGACCTTGACAGACGATTTTTGTCCGACACGCTTATAAATCAGGGCGTAAGAGTAGCCTGCGACAAAAAGGTATCGGCGAGCGTGGATATTCAATGCGAAATCACCGAAAATAAAGCTACGAATATAGTTTTACGCGAATGTTCGGTTGCGGTAAGCATGACCGACCGCGAAATAAGCGTCTGTATCGTGGGCGAAACGCCGGTAGAAACGGTGGTAAAGAAAAATCCGCTCTTCGATTATCCTTTCGAAGCCCTCGTAGCGGAATACGAAAAAAATCCCTCCGCATTGTCGAACGCTCTTCGCGCGGTAATCGGAAAGGAAAGCGTGGAGCTTTTTGAAAAATACGGCGCGGCGAAAGCCTCGGTACTTGCGTTAGCGGCGAAAGAAATCTATCTTAAAATCCTTGCCGGCGTATCTCTCGACTCGCCTATGGAAAAAGTGGAAACTCTTAGCGAAACCGACGTATTCGACCTGCCCGCCGAAAGTCTGTATATTTTGCCGTCCGTAAACGACTTTATCGGCGGAGAGATTCTCGCGGAAACGATTTGCCTTAAAGAACGCAGCCTTTTAATCGACTGCGAAAAGACCGTTGTCTTTTACGGAATAGGCGAAAACGACGATATAGCCACCGCCCTTTGGGACTGCGACTATTCCGACCTTGCGATGCGTTGCGTAAAGGCGGCAACGAAACTTATGCTCGACGAATTCAAAAACCCGACCGTATATCTCTACGGCAGAAACGCCGACAAAGTGGGCGACGCTCTCGAAGAAATCGGCGTAGCCGCCATTCGTCGCGAAAAGAACGTCGACAACGTGGTATCGGCTATGATGTCTTTCCGTACGAGAAGCAAACTTCTCAAAGAAAAGAACAGAACCACGTTCATTAAAATTTACGACAACGACGCGTTTCAGAATTACCTGAATGAAGAAAGCTAATTAGCTTTATAACGAATTTCGGCTTACGCCGAGCGAATTTACCGCTTTGCGGTAGCGAATTTCGGCAAAGCCGAACGAATTTCAAAACCGTCGGTTTTGAGTTATGGATACAATGATTAAGACGGGATAGGCGTGCGTTCTATTCCGTTTTTATATGTAAATAGGGTTTTGTATATCCCGCCCACCCACCCTAACGGATATTTTTATCCTTATCTAAATAAAGTTCGTTCAAGTAATATGTTTATCGAGAACTATATACTTTGCTAATTTTGGAGTTAATTTATCCATATCTTAATAAGGTACGTTCAAGTAATACGGTTTGTTGAGAAAGAGTTGCCTTGTTAACTTCGGATAAGGGGGAACATTATGAGGAAAGGGGTTTATTAAGGGGGCTTGGAGCGATGCCCCCTTAATTATATAT
>CACXFJ010000043.1 GCA_902766965.1 uncultured Eubacteriales bacterium
AATTCGGTGGTTTTTTTTTTTTTTTTTTAATCGAAGACGTCTGAACGCACGTCATGTTTTTTATAGACGAGAAAATTCTTTTTCGTAGAGCTGCTGTAATTGACGTAATATAAGTCGTAATCGGTAGGATTGTTCGGATTGAGGAAGAATTTTACCGTGTTTATTTTGCTTTCGTCATTGCTCGATTTCGAGTATTCGACTTTGATTTCCTTGCAGGTAATAGGGGTGGCGTTATCGCCGTAAACGTAGTAGCCTTTTTCCGAGCCGTCGAGAACGACGTAGCAGATTATACCGTTTTTCGCGATAAAATCGGTGGGTTCTTCGGCGTCGATGTGTTGCTCCGATTTAGTGGTGAGCATATAAGTGCCTATCACCTTATCGAGAGTGGCGGAGTTGCATCCGGCGGTAAGGCAGGCAATAAGGATAACGAAAATTATCAGCGTCGGTATTAAAAATTTTTTCATAATATACCTCCGAAACGTAGTGAGAACTATGACGTTTGTTTACTCTTTAATTATAATACAATAAGCGATAATAAGTCAATAACGAAACGTATCTGGGTCATTACTCAACGTCGCAACGAACGGGGGGCAATAATCGGAGGCAATCGATATACGATAAAACGTCGATAAAAAAGCATAAACAACGGTTTTTTGCGGTTTTCACAAAAAGCAACGCGCCTGCGCAGCTACTGTGTGTTTCGGTAAGAATCAGGCGGTTTTGCAAAGTTTTTATTAAAAAACAGCTTTTTATGAACAAGCGGAATTTCGCGACGGTTTTTACGTAAGAGGAAGAAGTAAATCGCGCGGGGCGGGCAACAATAGTTCCGATATGGGAATACGGCGTTTTTTCGTGAAAGTCTTACGAAAACGCTTGCAAAAATACTTGCTTTATGGTAAATTATATCGTAGCCGCGCAATAAGGGTAATTAAAGACGCATTTTGCCACCCGGTTTTGGCGAGTCTTCTAAAAGGAGGTTAGGATTTTATGTACGCAATTATCGTTTCCGGCGGAAAACAACACAAAGTAGAAAAGGACTCCGTTATTCGTGTGGAGTTGCTTAACGCAGAAGTCGGCAGCACCGTTAAGTTTGACGTTCTGATGATTTCCGACGAAGGAAAACTTACCGTAGGTACTCCCGTAGTCGAAGGCGCGTATGCGGAAGCTCAGGTTTTGAGCAACGGCAAAGGCGCGAAGATCGATATCTTTAAGTACAAAGCCAAGAAGAACGAACGTAAACGTCAAGGTCATCGTCAGCCGTATACCGAAGTTAAAATTTTGGACATCAAAGGCTAATTGAGACTATGACTACCGTGACAGTAATCCGTAAAGACGGCAGAATAAGAGAAGTCACCGTAAAGGGACATTCGGGGTACGCCAAGTTTGGCAAGGACATAGTGTGCGCCGCAGTAAGCTCGGTCACGCAGACCGCTCTTATGGGAATAATTAAGTTCTCGTCGTCGAAAGTCGATTACGTTGCGGACGAAGGATTTATACGTTTTTCCGTTCCCGACAGTATCGGAGAAGAAAGGATAAGGATAGACGCCGTTACGGAGACTATGCTTACAGGGCTTAAAGATATAGAGAGCGGATACGGTTCTTATGTAAAAGTGGAGGTAAAATAACATGTTTATGAATATTCAATTATTCGCCCATAAGAAAGGTATGGGTAGCACCAAGAACGGACGTGACAGTGCTGCTAAACGTTTAGGACCCAAGAAGAGCGACGGACAGGCTTGCCTCGCCGGCAACATTCTCGTCAGACAAAGAGGTACTAAATTCCACGCAGGACTCAACGTGGGCATCGGCAAGGACGACACCTTGTACGCCCTCGTAGACGGCACCGTGAGATTCGAAGAAGCAGGTAGCAGAGATAAGAGATATAAACAAGTTAGCGTATACGCAGACTAATTTATAATATCGACGACGTGAAATACGTTACTTGCGATAAAAAAATAGTAATCGAAGACCTGTCCGAATTCAATATAGAACATATACTTGACTGCGGACAGGTTTTTAGATACCGAAAGACGGGGGATTGTTATACTCTTTTTGCAAAAAATTTTAATTGCCTATTGCGAAAAGAAAACGACCGTGTTATAATAGAAACCGAAGAGCCGGAATTTTTTGTCGATTACTTCGACTTGAAACGCGATTACTCCGCGATTAAGAAGAGCCTGACGGAAAATTTCGAGGGGATAAAACCCGCAGTCGAATACGGATACGGAATAAGACTTCTCAATCAAGATCCGTACGAGATGATAATATCTTTCATTATCTCCGCGAATAACAATATTCCGAGAATAAAGAAGATAATAGAAAGACTCTGCGAAGGGTTGGGAGAAAAGACCGAAAGAGGCTACGCTTTCCCGACGAAAGAAGCTATGGCGAACGCGCCAAAAGAGTTTTTCGCTTCGATAGGAGCAGGGTACAGGGACGAATATTTATTCTCTTCGTCGAAGACGCTCCTTAATATGAACCTTGACGAAATAAAAAAGTCGGATACCGCTACCGCGAGAAAAGAGTTGCTTAAACTCAAAGGGGTAGGGCAGAAAGTGGCGGATTGCATATTGCTGTTCGCATTCAAGAAGACCGACTTGTTTCCCATGGACGTGTGGAGTAAAAGGATTTACGCGTCGATGGGCTATGAAAGAGACAACGATATCGGACGCATGAGCGGACGGTTGGTTGACAGGTTCGGCGACCTTGCCGGATATGCGCAACAATATCTGTACTATTATTTCCGTGAAAATAATATTACCGAAAAATAAATAAAATAACAAAAAAGAACATTTTGGAGGATAAAATGAAAAAGCCGAAAATAGCATTGCTTATCGACCTTGCAAGTTTGAGAGTGTCCTGCGAAGGATTTAAGAAACTTACCGCGGAAATCGAAGAAACTTACGAAATCGTAAACGTTAAGTTTTATAGCTACGTGGCAAAGCGTAACCGTGACTTTAACGAATATATCGCGGCAAAAGGTTACGACGCAGTAACGCCTATCGCATCGAAGAGAAGAAACAAGCTCGATACCCGTCAGGTAATCGACGGTACTCTTATCGGTATGTCTTCCACCGTTGACGCAGTAGGCTTCGCTACCGGCGACGGAGATATTCTTCCTATCGTAAGTTATCTCAAAACCAAGGGTATGGACGTAATCGATATTAACGTAGAAGAAGGAGCGTATACTTCCGAATTTTCCGGTTTCATCAAAGTGGATACTTCGTATCTCCGTAAAGAATACGCGGCTCCCGCTACGAAGAAGATAAGAAAAGAACCGAAGAAAGTAGCTCCCGCAACTCCCGCTCCCGAAAAGTCGGAAGGCAAGTACGCCGCAGACGTAAGACAGATTTTGGGACACGATTCTTCCATTCTCAGCAAGTACAAAAGATAGAGTATTCAGCGGTTTGACACGAAAACGGCAAGGCTTCAACGTTTTGCCGTTTTTTTATGTGCCGCGACTTCGGATACAAGTCGCGTTTTATGCGTTTTGAAAACAAATATTATGTATTAGTTATAAAATCTTTTAGAAACAGACGTAAAAGATTAGTAAAAATCATTGAAATTAAAAAGTTATTATTATATAATAAAAACGTTGTGCAAACACAAGAAGAAAAATAACGGATATAAAGACATAAGGAGAGGAAATATGGAGAAGATAGCGATTATCGACATCGGTTCAAATACTGCGAGAATTGTTATAGTGAGTATAAGAGAGGGGGGGTATTTTACCGTAATCGATGAGCTTAAAGAGCCTGTCAGATTGGCGAAAGGAATGGAAGTAGACGGATTTTTGCGTCCGCTTCGTATTCAGCAGATGGTCAAGACCCTCAAGACTTTCAAAAATCTTTACGAAAGTCACAAAGTAAGCCGCGTGTTCGCGTATGCGACGGCGGCGGTTCGCAGAGCGAAAAACAGAAAGAGTTTCGTAGACGAAATCCTGTCGAGTTGCGGGATAAAACTTACCGTATTAAGTCAGGAAGAAGAAGCGGGACTCGTTTATACCGGAGTAATAAACAGTATGGACGTGCCGAAAGGTCTTATCGTGGATATAGGCGGCGGCAGTGTAAAACTTATTTATTATAACCGCAGAGTAATGCTTGCTCAGGACACGTTGCCGTTCGGAGCGGTCACGTTGACCGAAAAGTTCGCCGACGCGTCGAACGACCCGTTGGAGCGTTCCCGTCTTATCGAAGAATACGTCACCGAGCATCTTAACAAAATCGATTGGTATCAGAATATCGACCCCGATACGCAGCTTATCGGCGTAGGCGGTTCTATCCGCAATCTCGGCAAGATAAGTCGCAGGTTTAAGAAATATCCTTTGGATATGGCGCATAATTATCATATCGGTTTCGACGAATTCAACAATATTTACAACACGTTCAAGGCTCTCGACCTTGCGCAAGCCGCGAGAATAAAAGGTTTATCCAGCGCGAGAGCGGACATTTTGCCGGCGGCTCTCAGCTGTATCAAAGCCATCGAAACCACGAGTAACTTTTCCGAAGTCGTAATTTCGGGCGCGGGACTCAGAGAAGGCGCGATGTTCCGTTACGCCGTTCCGTCCACCATGGAAAAACCTATCGGCGACGTACTCGGTCACAGCATATATACCTTGCTTTCGCAGTTCAATATGAATATAGAACACTCCGAACACGTTTTCGACATAGCGTTACAGCTGTACAGACAGTTAAAGGTATTGCACAAACTGCCCAGAACGTACGTTAAGGTATTGAGAATAGCGGCGCAGTTGCACGATATCGGCAGCAGCTTCAAGTTCTACGATCATCATAAGCACACTTTCTACTTTATTCTTAACAGCAACCTGTACGGAATTCAGCAAAAAGACCTCATTATGGCGGCTCTCGTAGCGGGTATGCATTGGTATCAGCCGCTCGAAGGGGTGGAAATTCAACAGTACGTCAATATGCTCAACGAAGAAGAACTCGACGCCGTGAGAAAACTCGGGGTGATAGTCCGCATCGCGGAATGTTTCGACCGCAGTATGGCGGGGGTAATTACTTCTCTTACCTGCGACATCCTCGGCGACAGCGTTATCTTAAAGACCGAATCCACTTCGGACTGCACGCTCGAAATAAAGGACGCTATGAGTGCGACGGGAGAATTCAAGAGAGCTTTCAAGAAAAACCTCGACATACTGTAATGCCAAAAGTAATTTTAGCTTCCTCTTCGCCCAGAAGAAGGGAGCTTTTATTAAAATTAACGGATTTTATCGTAGAAAATCCCGTTGCCGACGAAATAAGCGAAGGAGAACCCGAATTTGTAGCCGCGACCAACGCGAAACGTAAAGGGCGTAGCGTAAATACCGAATGTGACGTAGTAATAGCTTGCGACACGGTAGTGGCTCTCGACGGAAAAATATTCGGCAAACCGCATACGAAAGAAAACGCCGTCGGAATGCTTCGGGTTTTACGCGGCAAAACGCATGAGGTAATAAGCGGAGTGTACGTTAAAATCGACGGCGAAGAGATTGTTTTTACCGAAAAATCTTACGTCGATATAAAGGATATGTCCGACGCGGAAATAGAAAAATACGTTTCCGAATATTTGCCCCTCGATAAAGCCGGCGCGTACGGTATACAGGACGGGGAAGTCGCGGAAAAGTTCGAAGGCGATTACGACAATATCGTAGGTTTGCCGTTATACAGAATAAGAAAAATATTTGTGGAGAAAGGCTATGCAAAAGAATAGGGTGGTATTTGATTTCGGCTCGACGTATTTTACGATATACGGCGACGAAAGAGTTTTACTTCGTCGTCCCGCCGCTCTTATAGTAAAACGTTCTTTAAGACCGGTTGCTGTGGCGATAGGGGAAGCAGCCGTTAAGATGAGGTACGGAATAAACGAAGACGAAATGTTTTTACGTCCCGTGATGAAGGGAGCGGTTTCGCACAAGTTCGGTTGCGCTCTTCTCGTAAAAGAATATTTATCGGAAGCGTGCGGCAGATTTTCAAATCCGTCCGTATGCGTGCTTATAGGGTGCGGACTTAACCCGGAACAAAAGTTGGAGATAGAAAGAACTTTCATAGACGCCGGGTA
>CACXFJ010000044.1 GCA_902766965.1 uncultured Eubacteriales bacterium
CAAATCGAGCTTCAAGTGTATCCGTAGCTACGGAAAAATCCTTGTAAAGTAATTTTTTTATTCTTATCTGCTCGTATTCGTTACCGTTAAAATAGTTTTTACCGAGACTGTAGATTACGGATTTTTTTTCGGCGGAAACATACGCCGGCATCTCTTCGTGCTTGTTGAAACAAACTATCTCGGCAAACGTGGTTTTTCCTTTATCGTGATTGCTGTATCCTATCCTCGATAATTTGAAATCCGGTTCGTCGTCGCAAAAAACGGGCGACGGATTCATATATCCGTAAGGTTCGAGAAGTTCCAGTTCTTTGATAAAACCGTATGTAATGTTTTTGACGGGAATTTCCGCTTCGTAAGACACTTTTCGCTTAAAAATATCGTCAGAAAACTTACTTGCTTTTTCGTTAATTCCCTCAAAAAACTTTGCGAAGTTTTCCTTCGGCATACTAAGTCCCGCCGCCATGGCGTGACCGCCGAACCCCGAAAGTAAATCTTTTTGCGTGGCGATAAGTTCCACGATATTAATTCCGCTTATGCTTCTCGCCGAGCCCTTTATTGCGCCGTCCGCGCCTTCGGTAAGGAGAATTGTCGGCATGTTGAAATATTCCGCGATTTTCGCCGCCGATATACCTATTACTCCTTCGTTCCAGGTCTTACCGTTAAGGACGATAACTTGATTTTTACCGAAATCGTACCCGTAAAGAAGTTGCATCGCCTCGTTAGATATCTGCTTGCCTATATCCTGTCTTTCGGTATTCCGCATTGACAGTTCTTCCGCAATGAACGAGGCTATCGTTGCGTCTTCCGTCATAAGTAGATTTACCGAGCTGTGAGCTACGCTCAATCTCCCCGCCGCGTTTAATCTCGGAGCGATTTTGAAACCTATATCATAGGAAGTAACGTGTCGTTTATCTAAACCTGCTTTATAAATAAGTTCGTTTATACCTACTTTCGCCCTGCCTTTTCTTATCGTTTCCAGTCCGTATTTGACGATAGTTCTGTTATCTCCCACAAGCGGAACGATATCGGCTACCGTGGCTATAGCGCACACGTCGATGAACCGCAACGCATACTCTTCGCCGAACAAAGCTCTTACTAACGTGAACGCAACTCCCGCGCCGCAAAGTTGCGTAAGTTGCGGATTGAAACACGGGTCGATTACTATACAGTCGGGAAGTTCGCTTCCTATCGTATGGTGGTCGGTCACGAGTACGTCGAGTCCCTTTTGCAAGGCGTATTCAACCTCTTTAATTGCGGTTATTCCGCAGTCTACGGTAATAAGTAAATCGGGGTTTAATTCGTTAACTATTTTATCTATCGCCTCGCAATTCAGTCCGTATCCTTCTTCCTGCCTTACCGGGATATAGTAGTTTATATCGATATTGCGACCGCCGAAAGCCCGCATGAGTATAGTAACGGCACTTATTCCGTCGCAGTCGTAATCGCCGTACACTACGATTTTATGTCCTTTTTCTATATGACCGCTTATCTTTTCAACCGCTTCTTTCATTCCGAAATACTCATACGGCGAAGTTAGTTCGTTTATTGACGGATATAGAAAGTTTTTTGCTTTTCCCGCCGTATCCAACCCTCTTTGTACGAGCAAGTAAGCCAAATCGTCCGATATGGCTAATTGTTTCGAAATTTTCTTTGCGGAAGTTGTTTTCGTTTCGTCGTTCGTCTTTATTATCATAATAAAATTAAAGCCCGTTTTTCACGGGCTTTCCTTTTTGGTCATTGCAAGGTTTAAGCCTTAGCGGTCTTTGCCTTTTTGGCTTTAACAAACTTGCGATTTTCGTTGGAAATTTTAATTTTCTTTCCCCAACCTTTGAAGATACCCCACAACGGAGCCGCTATAAATACCGACGAATAGAAACCGCCGACAAGACCGAAGATAATCGGTAAAGCGAAAGTTCTTATCGAAGCCACGCCGAGTATCGCCAGCAACGAGATAACGATTAACGTGGTCAAAGTGGTATAACAGGTTCTCGTAAAGGTTCCGTGTACGGAAGAGTCGATTACTTCGCCTACGTCGTAAGTCTTGGAGGTATTCTTATAGGGCTTAATCGTGCTTCTTATTCTGTCGAATACTACTATCGTGTTATTGATAGAATAAGCAACTATCGTAATAATCGCCGCGATGAGCGTAGAACCGATTTCTACGTAGAAAATAACGGTAAAACTCATCATTATTATAATATCGTGCAATAAAGCCACTATCGCCGCCAAAGCCGAATAGAAGTCGAATCTTATGACAATGTATATAAGCATCAACGCTAACGCTATCGCAACGGATATAAGAGCGGTCCTTAACAAACGAATACTTGCGGTGTTACCGATAAGAGTGGTCGTGGTTTTTGCGGTAACCTTATCGGAATATTTCGCCTTGGTTGCCGCTTCGACGTCGTTTCTTACTTTTTCGTTCAAGGTATTCATTTCGGATACCTTGTCGTCGGTGCTGTAATCATGCAATTCGCCGTTTACCAAAACAGCGGAATTAAGATAACGGAATATAATAGAGCTGTCGCCCGAAGACTGCACGCTGGATATCTTTAATCCGTTATTTTCAAGGACTTCTTTTACCATTTCGACGTTAGCGTGATAAGCGTCACCGCTGTTCATACCGGTTTCGCTGAACTCGACGGTAAGAAGAGTACCGCCCTGAAAGTCGACGCCTACGTTAGCGAATTTATCGTATTGACTGTTGTTGAAGTGATAGCAAGTACCGCAAATCAACGCTACGAGTATAACGATAAGCGGAGCTATAAAGAAGAGCTTTCTGTTGTCGTAAATTTTAAGCGTCTTGAATTTATTAAAAAAGTTCTTTACTTTAGTCATTCGTAGCCTCCTTCGCCTTCAAGCCGTAGAAGGCTTCGTTCTCGTCGTTGAACGCCATAAAGCTGTTTACAAACAAACGAGTCATAACCAAAGACGTAAACATGGATAAAATAATACCGATAAGAAGGGTGACCGCGAAACTCTTTATTGCGGAGGAACCGAATATTATCATTACGATAGAACCGAATATAGTGGTTACGTTCGCGTCGATAATCGTAGCGAGCGCGTCCTTAAAGCCCGACGCTACCGCGCTGGGGACAAGCCTGTTACCGATAAGTTTATCTTCTTTTATTTTTTCGAATATAATTACGTTAGCGTCGACCGCCATACCTATACTCAGGATTACGCCCGCTATACCGGTAAGAGTCAACTGCACCCACGGCACTATCGCAAGAGCCAAGACAAGAAGTTCTACGTAGAATATCAAAGCCAAAGAAGCCGCAAGACCGAGTCCTTTGTAAACTACTATGAGGAATAAAAGTATAATTCCAACGCCGATAGCCGCCGCAAGAATACTTCTGAACAACGCTTCGTCGCCGAGCGTAGGAGAAATGGTTTCGCTTCTTAAAAGAGAAAGTCTTACGTTGCCGATACCGGCTTTGATTTTCGTAGCGTACTCGTTAGCGGTTTCGTAAGTATAGTTACCTTCGATTATCGCGTTACCGTCGGAAATGGCGGCGTTTACCTTAGGGCTCATTACTTCTACGTCATCGATATAGATGCTGAGCTTCTTACCCACGTTATCGCTGGTGGCTTTACGGAAAGCTTCCGTACCGGACTTATTGAATTCAAGTTTTATTACGTAAGCACCGTCGTTGGTTGCGGCGTAGCAGTCGGCTAAGTGTTCGCTACCCTTTACGAGTACATTACCGTCGGCGTCTCTGAATTCGAGTGTCGCGGGTTTGCCGATAAGTTTCATAAGTTCTCCGGTGTCTTCGATATCGGGTACTTCTACTCTTATCTGATTCGTGCCTTGTTTCGTTACTACGGCTTCGGTATAACCTTTTCCGAAAAGCAGGTTTTCAAGGTTGGAAATAGCGCCGTTGATTTCGGAATCGGACGCGTCTTCGCCGGTAATAAGTTTAGCCGAATATTCGGCGTACATACCGCCCTGTAAATCCAAACCTTTGGAAATAGCTTTGGTAATCCAGTAGAAATCATAATTACTGTTCCCTATCTGGAAGGAATCTTTACCGTTAAGCGGGAACATAAATAGAGCCAATACTACTATCAATAATCCCACTATGGAAAGAACAATAATGGATTTTGTCTTGCTCACTTGGTGTGCCTCCGTGTGTTATTCGCGTTTCTTACGTTCGGTTCGGAGAGCATACTGCCCCCTTAAAATACCGAATAGGTATATTATAGCCGTAAAACGCATACAAGTCAACATATTATTTATTTAATAGTATAAATAAATATAAATTATTTCGCTCGCGGCAAGCAACTTATTCCTTCGTATTCGTCATAATTTCGCAAAGGCGGAATATTATCTATATCGGAGGTCAGTATGAAAAAATTATCCGTAAACAAATATTTCTTTTTCGATATACTTCGGGCTACAGTAATAGCCGTTATAGTTTCTCTCGTTACGGTACTCGTATTTTCGCTTATAGTAAACTTAACTAACGTAAACGAAAAAATTATTCTTCCCGTAAACGAAGCCATAAAGGTGGTAAGTATTCTCGTCGGCTGTTTTATCGGGTTCAAAGAACTAAAACACGGCGCGTTCAAAGGAGCTATAAGCGGTCTGCTTTACACGTTTCTTTCCATTCTTATTTTCGGAATAATAAGCCATAGCGTAAAATTCAACGCCTTAAGTCTTATAGACGTCGCTCTCGGAATAGTAGCGGGCGCGATAAGCGGTATAATTGTCGTCAACTTAAAAAGAAAATCGGTTACGCAATAGTCGCACATACAAGAAAAAAGCTGCCTTTACGGCAGCTTTGCGGTGTTTTACGATTAAAAACTACATTTTAGAACGGATAGCGTTCTTGACGATAACGACGTGGGTGGGGTTTTCTTCGGTGCCTACGTTTACGATATACTGATCGTTAGCTCCGTCGTATTCCACTATTACGCCGACAAATCCGCCGATGGTCATAATTTTATCGCCTACCTGGATGCTGTTGAACATTTCAGCCTGTTTCTTTTTCTGTTTTCTTTGCGGAACGATAGTCATCACTATCATAAGCACGAAAAATACGGCTAAAATAACCGGCATTAACCAGCTGTTTGTATTTGCTGCCAAAATATTACTGAACATATTTTTTCACTCCTATAAATGTTTCTTTTTTTATAATACACTATCGCGGATATTTACGCAAGTAAAAACTTATGTCTGCGGCAAACTTTTTACGTCCTTGACTCTGTACCCTGCGATGAACTCGTCGCGGAAATCCAATAATCTGTCCTGCATTATCGCCTCTTTTATCTTATTGACCAACCTGTGCAAGAAACGAATATTATGCACGGAAAGCAGTCTTCCACCGAAAATTTCGTCGCAGTTTATAAGATGACGAACGTACGCGCGGGTGTAGTTCCGACAGCAATAACAGTCGCAACCCTCTTCTATCGGACCGAAATCCTCTTTATACGTCGCATTCCTTATAGTTATATCCCCGTGCATCGTCATCGCGGTTCCGTTACGGGCAATTCTCGTCGGCAACACGCAGTCGAACATATCTATACCTCTGCACACCCCTTCGACTATACAATCCGCGCTCCCTACGCCCATAAGGTATCTCGGCATATTTTCGGGATAATACGGTCTTATCGCTTCGAGCATTCTGTACATTACGTCTTTCGGCTCACCTACGCTTAATCCGCCTATCGCTATTCCGCATTTCGCGTAAGGAACGGTTCGTTTCGCGCTTTCGATACGCAAATCTTCAAACATATTCCCTTGTATAATCGGAAAAAGCATCTGGTTTTCCGCCCCTGCGGCGGCTTTTGCGCTTCTTTCAAGCCACCGCAAAGTTCTTTCCATCGCCGTAACGGACTTCTCGTATGTCACTCCGCCCGGCGTACATTGATCGAACGCCATCATAATATCGCTGCCCAAAGCCCTTTGAATTTCTATCGACTTTTCGGGCGTCATAAAATGTTTGCTTCCGTCGATAAAACTGTTAAAATATACTCCTTCGTCGTTTATTTTACCCAACGCCGATAAAGAAAATACCTGAAATCCGCCGCTGTCGGTGAGTATGGGTCTGTCCCAATTCATAAACTTATGAAGTCCGCCCGCTTTCTTTACGAGTTCGTGACCCGGTCTCAAATAAAGGTGATAAGTGTTGCTGAGTATAATTTGACTTCCCGCCTCTTTGACTTCTTCGGGCGAGAGAGATTTTACGGTGGCTTTCGTGCCTACGGGCATAAAAACCGGAGTTTCTATAACTCCGTGCGGAGTGGTAAACCTACCTATTCTCGCTCCCGATTGCTTACATACTTTTACTACTTCGTACTTAAACATATTTTCTCCCTTTATAAAATCAGCATTGCGTCGCCGAAACTGAAAAATCTGTATTTATCGTCCACGGCGTGCTTATACAATTCCAAAACTTTTTCCCGACTCAACATTGCGCTCACAAGCATAATCAGAGTGGATTCCGGCAAATGAAAATTAGTAATAAGCCCCTTTACCGTCTTAAATCTATATCCGGGATAAATGAAAATTTCCGTTTCTCCCTTGCAAGCTCTGACGTATCCCTCTTCGTCGGCGACCGATTCGAGCGTCCTTACCGACGTAGTTCCTACGGCGATTACTCTTCTGCCTTCTTGCACCGCTTTATTTATTTTTTCGGCGGTTTCTTCGGTAATTTCATAATGTTCCGAGTGCATTTTATGATTAAGTACGTTATCTTCTTTCACCGGTCTGAACGTCCCTAATCCGACGTGGAGAAGAACTTCCGCTACTTCTACCCCCTTAGCTTTCAGTTTATCCAACAGTTCGTTGGTAAAATGCAACCCCGCCGTGGGAGCCGCCGCCGAACCTTCGGTCTTCGAGTAAACAGTCTGATACCTCTCCTTATCTTCGAGTTTTTCGGTGATATACGGCGGAAGAGGAACTTCGCCCACTCTCGATAAAATATCCTCGAACACTCCGTCGAAATCGAATTCGACTAATCTTACCCCGTCGTCAAGTATTTCCTTAACTCTTAACGAAAGTTCCGAATTAACCGTCAATACGGAATTTATTTTAGCCTTTCTCGCAGGCTTTAACAATACTTCCCACTCCTTAAGCGAGCGGCGTTTCAACAAAAATACTTCGTATTTACGGGCTTTTTCGTCGTATGCGTGCAGTCTTGCGTTGATTACTCTCGTATTGTTAACGACAAGTAAGTCGCCCGGTTGCAGAATATCGTAAATATCGTAAAAATGTAAATCTTGATATTTATCGGCAGATTTATCGTAATAAAGAAGTCGCGACGCGTCGCGCGGATATACGGGCATCTGCGCTATAAGCTCTTTCGGTAAATCGTAATAAAAATCGCTCTTTAACAATTCTTCCATTCTATTCTTCCTCCGACGGCGCGGTGACGAACGCGTTATTCCCCGTATAAGGAATATTGAGGTGTTTATATGCGTTCGGCGTGCATATCCTTCCCCTCGGAGTACGCGCGATAAAGCCGAGCTGAATTAGATACGGTTCGTATACGTCTTCTATCGTATTCGTTTCTTCTCCGCTTGCCGCCGCCAAAGTATCCAAACCTACGGGACCGCCGTTAAACTTTTCTATAATAGTCCTTAAAATTATGTTGTCGGTATTGTCAAGTCCGAGTTCGTCCACTTCGAGGCTTGCCAAAGCGGTTTTCGCAATGGCTTTCGTAACGGTAGAACTGTTTTCGTATTCGGCAAAATCTCTCACTCTTTTAAGTAATCTGTTCGCTATACGCGGAGTTCCCCTGCTTCTTCTCGCTATTTCGTAAGTTGCGTCCGGTTCTATCGCAATATTAAGTATTCTCGCCGAGCGGTCTATTATTATAGAAAGTTCTTCCGGCGTGTAAATTTCGAGACGACAAACCACGCCGAAACGGTCGCGAAGAGGCGCTCCGAGCATACCCGCTTTCGTCGTCGCTCCCACCAGCGTAAAATGTTTTAACGGAAGTCGCATAGTCCTCGCGCTCGGTCCTTTCCCTAAAACCATATCCAACATAAAATCTTCCATCGCGGGATAAAGTATCTCTTCCACGTTATGGTTAAGTCTGTGAATTTCGTCCACGAACAAGACGTCGCCGTCGTCCAAGTTGGTAAGAATAGCGGCAAGGTCGCCCGCTCTCGCTATCGCGGGACCGGACGTTATTTTTATATCGCTGTTCATTTCGTTTGCGATAATATGGCTTAACGTGGTTTTTCCCAAACCGGGAGGACCGTACAATAAAACGTGGTCGAGACTTTCGCCGCGTTTTTTCGCCGCGTGCATAAAAACTTTGAGGTTGCTTTTTACCTTTTCCTGTCCTATGTATTCGTCGATTTCTTTCGGACGTAAAATATTCTCGTTGTCATCGTTATCGAGTTTTACCGAAGAAATAAGTCTTTCGTCGTCAAATTCCATATTCCCTCCTTACAGACTGCGTAACGCTTTCGCCACGAGTTCTTCCGCCGTTTTTGCGAAAGGCTTAGCCTTTTTCACCGCTTCGGCAGCTTCCGTCTGCGTAAATCCGAGACTACGCAACGCGCTTATCGCGTCCGCGGAATCTGCGTCCAAAGTTTCTTCCTCGCCTACGGCCTTAGCCGATTCCATAATCTCTCTGCTTTCGGCGTCGATTTCTCCTCTCAATTCCAAAACTATCCTTTCGGCGGTCTTTTTGCCTACGCCTTTAAGTTTAGACAAAGCCTTGATATCGGAAGCCATAATGACTCTCATAAGGTCGTAAACTTCCATACCCGAAAGTATCCCTATCGCTGCTTTCGGTCCGACGCCGCTTATTGTGATAAGTTTCAAAAACATATTTTTTTCTTCTTTCGTCAAAAAACCGTACAAGGATATACCGTCTTCCCTTACCGCCATATAGCACTGCAAACAAACGAACCTGCTTCCGTTTTTGATTTTTTCCACGGTAACGTTGCTTACCGTCAATTCGTACCCTATGCCGCCGTTATCGATTACTACGGTGTTTTCGCCGAATTCGACCGCTTCGCCTTTAATAAAACTCAACATATTCTTCTCCTATATCCCGAACAAGCCCGCAAGTCTGTTGGTTTGCGCGTGCGTCAAAGCCACCGCCAATGCGTCCGCCGCGTCGTCGGGTTTCGGTATGGACGTAAGATTAAGATACGTCTTAACCATTTGCTGTATTTGTTTTTTGTCCGCTTTGCCGTAGCCGGTCATGGCTTGTTTTATCTGCAAAGGGGTATATTCGTAAAGATTTTTACATTTTTGGTACGCCGTAAGCAAAATTACGCCGCGCGCTTCCGCTACTAAAATAGCCGTCTTCTGATTGTTCGTAAAGAACAATTCTTCCATCGCTATGGCGTCGGGATGATATCGGTCGATAATTATGTTAAAACCTTCGGCTATTTTCGCCAAACGTTTAGGAAGCGACTCTTCTTTCGGAGTAGTAATTACTCCGTACTCAATCGCCTTGTGTCTTGTGCCGTTACTTTCCAATATCCCGAACCCTACCGTTGCGTAGCCCGGGTCGATTCCCAAAATAATCATGCATATATGATACTAAACTTTTTTTAATTAGTCAATTTTTATTCGTACTCTCAATAAGTTATAATAGTCGAAAACAACGTAAAAACGCGACGAAACCCGCCGCGTCCTCTTATGACTGAATTTTTCTCGCGATTTTATGTCCGAGTCGTCACAAAATGCCGTAGATTTCGTTCTTGAATTCGGCAAAATCCCCGGCTTTCCTATCCGCTCTGTCGACCGATAAAGTTTTGTCGTAAACGACTTTTCCGCCCTCTTCCAACACTATTATTCTGTCGGCGAGGAACAACGCTTCGTCTATGTCGTGCGTTACGAAAACGACGGTTCTTTTATCGCGTTCGTACAGTCTTTTGAATACGTCTATTATTCTCTTTTTTAACGACACGTCGAGACCTTTGAAAGGTTCGTCCATAAGCATAAGCGGCGCGTCGTAAACGAAAGCTCTCGCAAGACTCGCTCTCTGCGCCATACCCCCCGATAATTCCGACGGATACTTATCCCTGTCTTCGTACATTTCGACCATCTTTAACACTTCGTCTATCCGCTTGTTTTTCTCGTTTTTATCTCGAATATATGATAAAACGTACTCTAAATTTTTATACACAGTCAAATTCGGCACAAGCCTTTGCGACTGAAAAATATAACTTATTTTATCCGGTCTTTCCACTTCTCCCGTATATTCGACCGAACCGCAAATTACGTTAAGAAGAGTGGTTTTTCCGCACCCCGAACGCCCTAACATCGCAGTAATTTTTCCCTGCTCGAATTCTATATCGAAGTTATCGAAAATTACTTTATCGCCGTAGATTTTTTTAATGTTTTTCAGTATCATTTCCACCTCACGACGAGTTTTTTTATTCCGTAAACCACAAGCTCCAAAAGGTAACTTAAAGCGATCGCCGCCAAAGTCCAGGCAAGCAATTCCGCCGTTTCCAGATACCCTCTCGCAAGCTGCATCATAATCCCCATCGAAGTCCTTGTCTGCGCGATGACTTCCGCCGAAATGATTACCTTAACGGTAAAACTAATCGACGACTGCATGTTGTCCAACGCCGACGGCATAATTTGCGGCAAATACAGTTGAAAAATCCGATTTTTTATCGGAACTTTATATGTTCTGCTCATTTCGATAAGTTCTTTATCCACCCCCGTAATCGCACTGAAAAACCCCGAATACATTATCGGAAAAATAATAAGAAAAGTAATAAGTATCGGACTCGTAGAGGGTTTAAGCCAAATCACCGTAAGCAAAATTATGCTCATAGTGGGAATGGAACGCATTACTTTTATCACCGGAGACAAAAGTTTTTTTATAACGTCTAAAAGCGATAACAAACTTAACGCCATTGCAAAAACCGCCGCCAGAGCAAAACTTATAAGGGAACGCAAAAGCGTGTTCCCCACCGCTTTGTAAAACGTTTTTTGTCCGAGCAACGCAAAAAGATGCGAAAACGTGGTCTTTACGTCGGGAATGATAAGCTCTATATTGACTGCGGCGGCAAAAACTTCCCACACGGCTATCAATAAACATATAGCCGCAAAAGGATAAATCACGCCGCCGAACTTAGCCAAAAATTTCTTCATTTAGTCGAGACTTACTCCTGCATAAAATCCTGCGTCGGGAAGTTTTCCTCCGATAAACTTATTGTTGAACGTAGCCATAATTTCAAGATATTTTTCCACGTCCGCCTTAGCTTCCGTCGCTCCTACGTATTTTACGTTGCAACGGGATATTACCTCCGCCGAAGCGAAATTCGCCGATCCGCCGTTCGCTTTGATAGCGGCGTTGGTCGCGTCGACGTTTTCGTTTATCCAGGTAAGATTTGCGTTCATTTCTTTCAAAAAGGCTTTAACAAACGCGGAATGTTTCGAGAATAAATCGTTAGTCACTACGGTGCAAGCCTGCGGGTATCCGTACGTTCCCGTACTCTTCTCCCATTCGCTTTGCATATCGAACAGAACTTTCGCGCCCGCTTTGCTTACAGCCATCGTTGCGGCGGGTTCTCCGAGTAAAGCGAATTTTGCCGCGCCGCTCTTTAATTTTGCTATGGCGTCGCTTCCTTTCGCTATATATTCTATCTCCACGTCTTCGGTGGTGATGCCGTTCATTTTAAGGACGTATTGCAGCACGAAGTCGGGAGTTCCGCCCTGTCCGGTGCAAAGTATTTTTTGTCCTTTAAGCGCCGATACGGACGCCGCTTCTTCCGTGCCGACAAGATACAGAAGACCGTATACGTTTGTCGCGACCATCTTAATTCCGATACCCGAATTATAGAGTTTAGCACCCATATTCGTAGGTAATATGGCTAAATCCGCCAAAGTCGGTTGCGCCGATAATTTAGTCGCGATATCGGTTCCGTCCACTATTTCGTATTTTACGTCATATCCTTCGAATTTGCCGGCAGAAAGCATTTTCGCTACCGCAAGAGCGGGCGCTCCGTCGGGTACGACCACGTTTATCGTAGTGACTTCGCTTTTTTTATCGTTACAAGCCGCGGCGAAAACGCAAACGCTGCATATCATTATTACCGTAAGAATAATACAAATTGCTTTTTTCATGAGTTATATTTCCTCCACTTCGATATTTATTAAGGCGGATTTTACGGTTATATCCGTTAATCTGCCCAGTTTTCCGGTCAACGCGCTTACGCGTTCGTTCTCGCCTTTTACGATAAGGCTTATCGCCGATATGTGATTTTCGGGCATCGGCACGCCCATTCGTCCTACGATTATATCGGAATACTCCGTAAGATAAGATTGCATTACCTGCACGGATTCTTTATTCCCGCTTACGATTATTCCTATTACTCCTATTCTTTTCATTTCGCCCTCCTTGTTTTTATTACCGTCGAAAAAGAAAAACTCCGCAAAAACGCGGAGTTCTGAATTATACTTATGAGATGTATTCGCAAAAGTAAGCTTCGTCTCCGACAGTTCATCGATTTCAGGTTACGTTATGATTATACATTGTTTAGAGGTTTTCGTCAACCGAAATTGTTTTGAAAATTATATTAGTTTGTTTTTGCAACGTCAAATGATGTTTATCGGACGCTGTTGCTTACATAAATTATTCTTTCGCTTCTCACGTCGTACAGAAATAAGTTTTGTCCGTCGGAATATCCCAAACACTCTTTCCCTATAAATATATCCGACATAAGTTTGTCTTCGTTGAGTGCTTTTTCGATACCGTTTCCCTTAAAAACAATACTCTCGTTGTCGGTAGTGATTTTACCTTCGATAATCGTCGCTTCGGGCAAAAACTTTCTTATCGTACCTACCGAACGCGGTTTACTTATTATTTCGTTTATATCCCCGTCCTGCAAACAGATACCGTAGTTAAGGAGAACGCATTTCCCGTTTAGTTCCCGACACTCTTTACCCGACGACGTGGCGTAAATTACCGCTCCGCTATCTGCCTTTTTTTGCATAAAATCTTTCAAAACGGCAAAATATTCTTCTCTGCCTTTTACGTTTTTTAACGGGTCGTCGAAAAGATATACGTCGGCGTCCCTGTTATACGCCCTTGCGAGCGACAGCAAAAATCGTTCTTCGCCCGACAGCTTTTTCGCTTTACAACGCAACTTTTCTCGCGGAAATCCTACTGCCTCGCAAGCGGAAATTACCTTTTCTTCGAGTAAAGACTTATCGATTTTTCTTATCTTCATCGGATACGCTATATTGTATTCAACCGAACGATTTTCAAAGAAACAACCGTCTTCGTACACAAGACAAACGTTTCTTTCTTTGCACTTCGATTCGGTAACGTTTTTTCCGTCGATAAAAATTTTTCCGCTTCCTACGGGGACTAACCCCGCAATACATTTAAGTAAAGAAGTTTTTCCGCTCTCGGTATCCCCCGTTACCGCGAGTATCTCCCCTTTATCCGCGGTCAAAGACAGGTCGCTTATCGCCATCGCGCCGTAAAAATATTTTATGGTTAAGTTTTTTATCGTCAACGTTTCCATATCGGTAATTTTATCAAATGCAAAAAAATATATCAATACATTTGACATTTATAAGTCGTTTGATATAATGAAATTAACTTAAAAATTGCCGGGGGTGACAGTATACGCTGTCTGAGATTACACCCTTAGAACTTGATTGAGTTGATACTCACGAAAGAAGGCTGTCGCGTAATTGCGTCCCTAAGATAATCTCGTCTTGGGGATTTTTATTTTAGCGTAGCTCCCGGAAAGGAGAATTTATGTTTCAAGAATCTTTCAGTCAAATGGATACTTTCGACAAAGCGTCGGAAATAGCCTTCCTCGTCGGACTCGTTCTGGCAGTCGTTTTTCTCGTAGTTTTTATAATTATGAAAAAATACCGTCCCGAATTATTGCCCGACTTCAAAAAGACGACCATCGGTCTGTCCGTCGGATACGCGATAGGAGTAAGCGCTCTTTTACTCTTTTTGAAACTCGATAAGTATTTCGCAAAAGATTATATTGACCTTACCACCTTTATCCCCGTAGTTTGCCTTTTATCCTTAATAATAGTGCTTGCCGTAGTCGGCCTTATCCTTGCCGCGTTCAAGAAAGAACAACTCGGTCTGTACACGAAAATCGCCGCGGGCATAATAGGAGCGGCTCTCATTGCGATAATTATCGCGCATATGGTTATTCTCTATAGAGGTAACGACAAAGTGGAAGTGTCAAAAGAAGTTATTCTTTACGTTCTTACCGCCGTTCTCATTGCGATAGACGTGGTTTTGGCTTTCGTCCTCGGCAAAAAGCACCCCGAACACAACCGCACCAAAACTATCGTTTACGCAGGCGTTTTTATGGCGATGAGTTTTGCTTTGAGCTACGTAAAACTTTTCAGCCTGCCCCAAGGCGGTTCGATTACTTTCGCAAGCCTTCTTCCCCTTATGATTTTCTCCTATATGTTCGGAATTCGTAAAGGTCTCGTCGTCGGCGCAATCTACGGACTCTTGCAGTTTATTCAGTCTCCGTGGTTCTACCACCCCGCACAGTTCCTTTTGGACTACCCCATCGCTTTCGGCGGAATAGGTCTTGCGGGATTATTTAAGGAACTCAACCTTTTCAACGACAAAAAGATACTCCAATTCGTGTTGGGCGCGGTCCTTGCAAGCGTACTCCGCTACTTCGCTCACGTAATGAGCGGAATTTTCGTATTCGGTTCGGGAGACCCCAATTACAGTGCGGTAGCGTGGAGCTTCTTATATAACTCCTTCACTTTCGCCGATATAGCAATATGTATCGTAGCGGGAGCCGGACTTTTCGCTTCCAAATCCTTTACGTCCTATCTCGAAAAAGC
>CACXFJ010000045.1 GCA_902766965.1 uncultured Eubacteriales bacterium
ACGTCAACCCACGTTACGGGAATACAAAGGTGCCCCACCATACGGGAAAGGAAATAACACTATGACAGAAGTAAAAACCACCAAAACCACTGAAACCACCGAAACCACTAAGAAGCGTATAACGCAAGAATCCGCTCTAATGAGCGCTGTGCGTTCTCATAAGAGCTTTAAGCTCGCTCGGAGCGTGTACGAGAACAACGGCAAGTACTATTACGGCTTTTCCGCTTTCATCGTTCTTGACGGTAACAAACAGTACTTCATCGAAATTCCGCTTGTGCCGTATATCGGCTTTGTAAAGTCCGACGATAACTACGGTCGCGTAAGTAGAAACGCAAGCAGCTATTCTTTGCTTAATTTCTTGTACGACTGCGGTCAAGGTCTTAATCTCGAAATTCGCCGCCGCCCGGTAGAGAAAGGTAGAGAAGACGTATTCGCTTTCGATTACTACGCCGTAGCCGAAGACGATAACGGAATATCCGTTGAGTGTCAGCTTGTTCCGAAGAACTCCGGTACCGAAGGTTATTTGAGAGCAGCATTTACCGGATTCGGAAATTGTCGCGATTACACCGAAGAAGATATATCAAATATCCCCGGTCTTGCCGAAGCATTCAAACGCATTCTTTTACCCGGCGAAGTTCCCGACGTAGCTGTTGAAGAAGTATAATCCTCCGGGCGGTAGAGATACCGCCCAAATCCCTTTTTAGGGAACTTCGAAGTCGACGAAGTTAGTACCGAGCTATCTCTCGGAATAATTAAAGGTTCAAAGTTATGGCTAATTATCGTAAAAACTATACGCCCAGAAAAAGTAAGTATACCAACGGTCAAAAAAAAAGCGTATTATTCGGGCATGGGCTATCGTGCCGCCCGCGAAGGTAAGCAAATTCCTTTCAGAAACGCCGAAAATAAAGAGTCTTTTCGTGCAGGATTTAATGCGGCGTTGGAAACCGTCAGAAAATATCCCGATTTGAAGAGATAGTATACGGTGTAAAGAACCTCCTTTAATAAAGCTGTGCTAACGGCTTGACGGGCAACTCCTTTAATTAAAAAATCATCGCATTCAGCTGTGCTATCGGCTATACGGGCTCCCTCTTGATATGTTGATAACGACTAAAGTTTACCCCATATACGAAAACATAACCGACTGCGGCTACGAGTACGGCTTTGTCGTCGGCAACCGTGACGCACGCGATAGTCTTTTCGCGAATGCCGGAGTTATTAAAAAGACTTATGCAAAAAAGCAAAAATTCCGTTTTCTTGTTCCCACCGAAGCTACTTTCGGGGTTGATATAGAAGACGATTACGTTTCGAAATTAAACGGGAGCGTGACTGTTCCCGTAAAAAAATATGACGAATTTTCCCTTGAGGAGGAAGAAAACAAGTGAACAAAACAAAAACTATTGTAAGTATTATATCTATAATTTTGGTCCTTGCTATGATAGCAGGACTTATCGGCTATTTAAGCGGCGGCTTTAAGAATTGGAACGTCAAAGACTGGTTCGCTAAGGAAAATACCGAAAAGCCCGACGATAACAAGGGTAATGATAAAACCGAAATAAAAGAAAGAAGCGTTGCTTTCGACTTAAAGTTCGATACCCTTGACGAAGCGAACGGCTATTATACCGCAACTCTTACCAAAGACCAAAAAGCGGCGTTGCTCGATTATCCGAATACGTACTTTTTCGCGGAAATTACCGGTGAGTATAACGGCGAAGAACAAGCAAAGGCAAAGATACCTATGTTCTTTTTTACGATGTACGATACTACGGAAGGTAGTATGGGGATAGGCTTTTCGGATACGGGTTCGTCCGAATGTAACGTGGCTTTTGTTCTTCCCGTTCTCGGCAACGACAATACGGGAAAATTCGAAGCTATCGCAATGTCCGAAATGGCGGTAAACTTTACTTTAACGTTCCCCGAAGATTCCGTTCCTATGGGTAAAGCTCTTATGGACTACGTATCTGAGTCGAATAAAAAATCGGGAGCACCTTACTCTGATTTAGTTTCTGACGTCGATACTTCTACGTTAAAAGCCGTAACTACTTTTTCTTTTACCAATGACGATTATAACGATACTTATGATTGTTATTATAAACGTGTTTATACTGACTCTCAGGCAGCATGTTTGTCTGTTGAAAGTGCAATTGAAAAGTGTCGTTATATCGGTGTAAACGATAAGTTATTATATCTTATTAGTTGTTTCGGCGGGTTTTCTGACGATGTAGAGCACTTGGGCGATCGTCATATATACCATGACGGAATTCATGACAGTATAAGCCGCGCAATTTATAATTCGGAAGACTTTAGGAAAAGGGCTAAGAATTCGACGGATCGTGAGGCTTATTATTCGATGTATCGTATAGTTGCCCCCGGTGGTGGTTTTAGATTTAGATTGAGTACTCATTATTACGAAATTTTTATGTCCGAACCCGGTACATTAACTTTTTATAGTAAAGCGTAAAAAATAACCGCCCGAATTAACGGACGGTTAAGTGGTGGGTCTACCCTTTCAGCCATGAGTCCCTCACTCAGTCTACGCGAATTCACCGTAGCTTTACCACTTTGGGCGACTTCTCCTGAAGTCTTGGCGAAAGTATTATATCAACAGGAGTAAAATATGTCAAACGTAAATTACAGTCTAAAAAATAAAGGCGTTCGACTTGTTTCTGCCGAAGATGCCTGGGTTAAAGGTAAGAACGGAAAGTATCAACTTAATAAAAAATATATGTTTGTCGGGAAATTAGACTTAAACATGCCGAATATGGTTGTTTCTACTGTGCAAGGCAAAAAGCCGAAGTATAAAGGCGACGTAAACGACCTTAATCGAACGGCAAAAGGGCAGATAGTAGACCATTTTTTTTGATAATACCGGGAAGCGTAATAAGAAGAAAGTAGCGTATCTCGGAATAGAAAAATAAATAAAAGATTACAGGAGCATATATGAAAACTAAAAAAACGTTAATTACAATTTTCGCAATAATCGCCCTTGTGGCGGTTCTCGTCGTTTCCTGCGTGGCTTGTCAACAGATAAAAGACGGCGCGGATAAAGTCAAAGACAAAGTAAACGAGCTTGTCGATAAGGCGAAAGACAAGGTTAATGGTTTGGATATTACTACTAATAGCAATGCTTTTTTGTCTTTGGCTATGGCAGATAATTCTGCTGTAGAGGAAGACTCATACGTTGTTACTGCGACATTTAATACCGATTTTGAAGAGTTAAAGAAAGCAACGTGGTCTTTATCTTTTGCCGATACGACGGTAGCAGAGAACGTAGAAGATTATGTTACGAAAACTACGTCGGAAGATACGTTATCGTGTACCGTGAAAATGGTAAAACCATTTGATAAGGTTATCGTCCTTACTTGTAAAAATGAGACATATTCTAATATCTCTGCAAATTGTCAGCTTGATTGTAATTTGAGATTAGACCAAAAAACAGTGTATTTAAGCAATCTAAATGATAGTATTGCGCTTTTATCTGTTAGTGATCAAAAAATTGCTGAAAAGTTTTTTTCTAATAATCCGTGGTCTTCCGGCTCTGTACGTTCTATCCCTGCGTTTAGCTATAATAGTTTTCCTAATGTAACTACTTTTCAAAAATTTAAAGAGTTTTATGTTGGTGCTTTAAGTTATGACGCTGTAACAAATACGGATATTCCTCTTGAAAGACAAATTCGTAGTAAATGTACTATTGATGGAACCGTTTCTATTAAGGCATATGTTAAACCATCTGAAGAATTTTATTCTGCACTTAGCACATATGGTCTCGCAAAAGATACATTAGATGAGTATATTGTTAAGCAGTATGGCGGCAATATAGGCGGTGCAATAACGCTACATTTTTATGATGTAATAATATCGATGCTTTCGGATACTTCTTTTTATACTATTCTAAATAATTACAATTCAAGTATTATAAATAATCTTGCAAAAGCTATGTATTCTTGTAAAGATAAAACTGCCGGGATTTTGGTAGTTAAAGCAACTACAAATTTAGATAGTAAAGAATATAGTTTTCCTTTTACATTTGACGTTTCTATGATAGCCGGTGAAGACGTAGTAGGCGTAGAGGTTGACAAGTCTAATATCGCGTTTTGATTATGAAAAAAAGTAATAATAAAAGTCTAAAAAATGCAGTGGTAGCAGTAATAGTATTACTGCTGCTGTGCGTTGCTACGGGATTGCTTGTTACTTTTCTAAAAAACGGAGATATCGTACGTCCGGATAAACCCGATGAAGATAAACCTGCGGAAGCAATGTCTTTGTATTTGTTTGATAAAAGAATAGATACTTCGACCGGTGTTACTCTTTATTTAGGGCAGAACAATTTTACCGTTAAAAACGCAACGGAATGGAACGTATCTTTGACTGTAACAAAGGACGCTAAGTTCGATTATGTCGCCGACGATAAGTATTATAGTTTTTCTTATTTAGACTTCGTTAAGAGTTTTGTTGTAACAAAACGTGAAAATGCTTTTTCAATATTTGTTGAAAAATCAATTTTTGAG
>CACXFJ010000046.1 GCA_902766965.1 uncultured Eubacteriales bacterium
AAACACGCCTATTCCGCCTTAATCTTTATATCCTTAACTCAACACCGATGGTTTTGATATTCGCTCACGGCGACGCCGTGAAATTCGCTCGGCGTAAGCCGAAATTCGCTACCGCAAAGCGGTAAACTCGCTCCGCCTACGGCGGAAACTCCCGCCACATAGTGGCAATTAACTCCGCCTACGGCGGAAATTTTCGCTCGGCGTAGCCTACATTAGTAGTTTTCTTTCGAGATCTCGAAGTAGCTTTGCGGATGGGCGCAGACGGGGCAGATTTCCGGGGCGGCGGTACCGACCGTGATATGTCCGCAATTGCGACATTCCCAAATTTTTACTTCGCTCTTCTCGAAAGTTTCGGCGTATTCCACGTTATGTAAAAGTTTGCGGTATCTTTCTTCGTGGCGTTTTTCTATCATACCGACCATTCTGAACTTTTCGGCGAGTTCGGTGAAACCCTCTTCTTCGGCGGTGCGGGCAAAACCTTCGTACATATCGGTCCACTCGTAGTTTTCGCCGTTTGCCGCGCTCAAAAGATTGTCGGCGGTGTCGCCTATTCCCTGCAATTCCTTAAACCACATTTTTGCGTGTTCTTTCTCGTTGTCGGCGGTCTTTAAGAAAATTTCGGCGATTTGTTCGTAGCCTTCCTTTTTCGCGACCGAAGAAAAATAAGTATACTTGTTTCTCGCTTGCGATTCGCCCGCGAACGCGCTCAAAAGATTTTTTTCGGTTTGCGTGCCTGCGTACGGGTTTTGTTCTTCGTACACTCTTACGTTCTTTCCTCTTGCTCTGCAACGGGGGCAAACCGCTTCGTCTTCGCTACGGACGTTGAATACTTCGTTACATATTTTGCATTTATATTTCATAATAGGTCTCCTTTTTTTGATTTCCGATTATCGTTTCTTTACGGCAATTCGTTTCGATAAAAATTTCGTTACTATCATTGTACATTCAATCGATAAATTTTGCAATACGGAAACGCCGCTACGGGAGCGGCGTTTTTGCGTTTATTTCAGAGTTTACGAAAAGCGTATTTACATAAGGAGCTTGCCGGACTCTTCTATCGTGACGAGAACCTTTATTTCTTCGCCCGTTTCGGGGTTAAGGTAGATATAATATTCCGTGCCGTCCTTTTCGGCTATTACTTCTATCGCGTCGATTTCGGCGTTCCACTCGGTGGGAATGACGCACTTAGACTGTTGTTTTACCGTAAGGAGACTGTTTATCACGATGGTTTTCGACGGAAAACTTACTTCCCTTTCGGTGTGGTTATAGAGATAATTCTGACTTTCCAAACCTATTATATCCCCCGTTTCGGCGCAGATTTTCACCTTGATTAAATCGGGGTAAAAAATAACGTCGTCCTTGCAATACGCGTAGTTTATATAGACGGTGGAATCGTCGTTGCTGACCCATACGGCTTTCATATCGGAAAAACCGAAGTTAGTCATATATTCGTCGCCTTTGGCTACGCACTCTTCCTCGGATAAATTCGGTTCGTTAATTTCGCAATAGGCGTTGTACATAGCAAGATATCCGCCTGTTTTCGTAATCTGCGCGTTGCCGACGTTGCGACCTAACTTGAATTCGTAAAGGTAGGTAGGGATACTCGCCGTCCCTTCTCCGATATACCTTATATCGGTGGCTCCCTTAAAATATTCCGATACCTTGCTTACTCCCTCTTCGGTCGTTATTTCCGCCTTGCCGTCAAGAAACTTCGGCGTACGGTCGTTAAGTCCGTCGCTGAACGGTCCGTCGTAAATCATCTCGGGGTACTCTACGGAGGAGTGATTTTTTATTGCGCCCGAAACCGCTTCGCTCGTAATTATCGCCACGGTTTTGCCGTCGGTAAGGTTGTCCTTAGCTTCGTTAAGCGTAACGTTAAGCTCCTTGACGACGTCGTAAAACTTATTTATATTCGCCTTTTCTTCGTCGTTTAACGGCGTGGTTTTCATCTTAGTCGACAGGAACAAACAGTAATCGCCGAGCTGGTTAAGAAACTTTATTACTTTGCTTATTTCTTCGCTTTCGGTACCTAACTGTGAAAAGTTGGTAGCCGATACGTCGCACTCTCTCCATACGTCCATAAGAAGTTCCCTTTTAAGTTCTCCCCCCTCTATTACGGATATTTTGGAAAGTTTCAGCTCCACGTCGTTCATACTGTCCACCGTTTCGTAATAGGACTTTTCGTAAATGCCCGCTATTTTCTCGTCGGACTCTTTACGCTTCTTTTCCACCACGCCGAGAGCGGTGGCTAGTCCTATAACGGCAAGTAAAAGCACCGCTCCCGTTACTATCAAAACTGTCTTTATTTTCTTACTCATCTTCTCTCCTTACACGCAAAAGACGTGTTCGCCTATCGTCAGATTTATTTTTTTCGACCGTATCCACGCGCTTGTCGCCGTCCTCGGATTGTAATAGAAAAGACAACCGTAAGTGGGGTCCCAACCGTTCATAGCGTCTCTCGCCGCTCGTAACGCGGTGGCGTTGGGGGTAAGGTTTATTTGTCCGTCGCTTACCGCGGTGAAGGCTCCCGACTGATATATTACTCCCGCTATCGTGTTCGGGAAAGAAGAACTTTTTACCCTGTTCAGAACCACTGCGGCTACCGCCACCTGCCCGGTATACGGTTCTCCTCTGGCTTCGCCGTAGATAAGCCGCGCCAAAAGGTACTCGTCGTTACTGTTGCCGCCCGTAGCTCCGCTACCGGAAGACAGACTTATTCCCATCGCCGCGGCGGTCTTTTTCCCCACTATTCCGTCGGCGGGAAGTCCGTTCTTCCTCTGGAAATACATTACGGCTTTTTTAGTCCCTGAACCGAATATTCCGTCCACACTACCCGTGTAGTAGCCCCAATTTTTCAGTTTCGTCTGAATGGTACGCACGGTTTTTCCCGTACTGCCTTGCTTTATTACCGTAGCGGCTTCCGCTTCGTCGCTTGACGTAAGTTCGGTAAGCGTAACCGCCGCCGTGACCGCCATTGCTATAAGCAAAATTACGGTAAGAACGGTATTTATTACGCTGACGTTAAATTTACGGTTTTTCTTATTTCCCATCGTTGTTTCTCCTTGAATTAAAGTAATCCCAAATTGCCGAACGGTATTCCCCTTCGTCGGAATCGAAACAAAGGGGCGGATATGCTACGCACCACCAATTATCACCCTTGCCCGAACCCAAATTTATTATTACGGCGTCGTAATATCCGTCGCGATAGACTTTGCCGCCGTAACTTCTCGACGGAAAATATTCCCGCCCGATAAGTACTTTCGCCCCGTAATTAAACCCGTTTCTTTTAAGCGTTTCGTCGCACAGTTTTTCTATTCCGTCGGCGTTTTTTACGAAAATTTCTTTCGCTTCGTCGATACTCTTTGCCGACGACAAAAGCGGAGTAAGAAACTTAACCGTTTCGTCGCGGACTTTAAGTTTTACGTCCTGCGCTTCCTTTTCGTTACCGTCGGCTCGTATATGAAGTCTTAACGGCTTTTCCGTTTCGCCGCAGGCTACGGCGTTAAGCAGTACGAAAAAAGCGGCTACCGTAAGTAAAAATATTCTGAAAATCTTTTTCATCGTTTTTTCTCCCCGTCTATTTTTGACAGTAATTTTTGATTTGATACGGAATTTACGGAGAAAATCTTTTTGTTTTCTTATAGACGAAAACGAAAATCCATAGTAAAATAAAACTACTATGTTAAATTTCAAAAAAATATCCTTGCAAGATAAAGACGTTCTTAAAAAACTTCTCGGCAACAACGCCGACAGAATCTGCGAAAACACGCCGGGGCTTATCCTTACCTGGGACGTGGAAGACGGAAGATATATGGCGGTGGAAAACGACACCCTGTATATAGCGACGCTTTCCGAAAACAAAGCCGATTTCAACTTCCCCGTAGGGGCGGATAGCGACGCTCTTGACAAAATAGCGGAATACTGCAAGGCGAACGACCTCGCTTTGTCCTTTTCTTACCTGTCGGAAAATCAAAAAAACCTGCTTGAAAGAAAGTTTGCGTGTAACGTGAAATACGACCGCGACTGGTCGGATTATATCTACCTCGCCGATGACTTAAAAACTCTTTCGGGCAAAAAATACCACGGGCAGAAAAATCACGTCAACCGTTTCATAAAAGACTACCCCGACCACGTTTTTCTACCTTTCGAAGCGGGACTCGTGCCGGAAATCCTACGGTTTTCCGAAAAGTTTTACGAAGAAAAACAGAGCGACAACAAACTGTTTCTGGAAGATAAAAAACTGTTTTTCCGTATGCTCGACGAAGCGGAAAAGATAGGGCAGCTCGGAGGCGTCCTTAAATCCGACGACGAAGTGGTAGCGGTAAGTTTCGGCGAAATAGTCGGCGATACTCTGTACGTCCATTACGAAAAGGCGTTGCGGAGCTGTCCGGGTTCTTACGCGATGATAAACTACCTTTTCGCAAACCGCTACGCCAAAAACGCAACGTATATAAACCGCGAAGAAGACTGCGGCGACGAAGGACTGCGGGAAGCAAAATTAGCCCTCCACCCCGTACTTTTGGCGGATAAGTATTTTGCGGAAGTTATATTTTAGGCGGCGGTAGAGAAAAATAGCTGAAAATACTTGAAAAAAATTTATTCTCGTGATAGAATAGCTAAGCATAATATCTAAATTAGGAGCGAAATATGTTGAATCTGATGCTTTCGGCGGTTCAGGCTTATACGGTTTATACCGTCTTTTCTATAATCTTTATGGTAATTATGGTGCTTTTGAGCATCGCTATGATAGTAATCGTAGTTCTCCAACAGGGGAACTCGGGCAACATCGGCGCAATTACCGGCAGCACGGAATCCTTCTTCGGAAAGAACAAGGCGAGAAGCCTCGACGGTAAATTGAAGAGATGGACGGTAGGAATAGCAGCCGCTATTCTCGTAAGCAGTATCCTTTTCTTCGTGTTCCAAATTCTCAAAAACGCGCTGTAAGATACTAAACGTAACTTTGTATCGGACGCCCCGAACCTACGTTCGGGGTTTTTTATTGCCCGACTTAAAAAAACTACCTTTTTCGACGCGGTTTTTCTCCGACACGATTAGTTTATGTTGATAAAAAATGTATTTTATGTTAAAATTTTTTATATACGCGTCCGTACGCGTACGTTAAGGAGTGTTTATGACGGTAGTCGCCACGAATAAAAAAGCCTACCACGAGTTTTTTATCGAAGAAACTTTCGAAGCGGGTATCCAGCTCGTGGGCAGCGAAGTGAAAAGTATAAGAAACGGCGGAGTGAACTTAAAAGACAGTTTCGCAATAGTTAAGAACGGAGAACTGTTTCTTATAAACGCCCACATATCCCCTTATAAAATGGGGAGCTTCTATAACCCCGACCCGAGAAGGGAGCGGCGGCTTCTTATGCACAAACGGGAAATAGACCGCATCGCGGGCAAGGTTCAGCAAAAAGGATACTCTATAGTCGTGACGAAAATGTACTTCAAGCAATCGCTCGTAAAAGTGGAAGTTGCTTTGGCTAAGGGTAAAGAACTGCACGACAAACGCAACGCCCTTAAAGAAAAACAGCTCAACCGCGAAGTAAGCAGAGCTTTGGCGGATTACAGATAGACGGAGATTGCCGCAAGGGAGACAAAATTGAAAGTATCGAAGCTGTATCTCGAAAACTTTTTAAGTTACGAAAACCTTTACTGCGAATTCTCCGACGGACTGAACGTGCTCGTCGGGCGGAACGCCGCCGGTAAAACCAACCTTGCCGAAAGCATATTCTACTGCTCGGTCGGCAAGTCGGCGAGAGGCTTAAAGGACAAGGAACTTATAAATTGGAACGCTTCGGACGGGGCTCGTATCCGCTTGCGCGTGGAAAAAAAGTATTCTTCCCACACCGTCGACATCCGCATAGACAAGCAGGGCAAAAAACGCATTACGATAGACGAACTTCCCATAAGTCGCATGGGAGAACTCATGGGAGTCCTCAATACGGTCTACTTCTCCCCCGACGAAATGCGTCTTATAAAGGAATCGCCGGCGGACAGAAGACGGTTTATCGATATGAGTTTATGTCAGCGGGATAAACTCTATTTTTATAAACTGAACGACTACAACCGCCTGCTTGTTCAGCGAAACAAACTGTTAAAAAACTATCGTCAAAGCCCGTCTCTGAACGATATGTGCGGAATAATAAACGTAAAACTTGCCGAATTGCAGGATTTTATCATAAAAAAGCGGTTAGAGTTCATCGAAAAGATAAGTCCGCTCGCCGACGCGCGGCACCGTAAAATAACCGGCAACAAAGAAGGGCTTACCCTATCGTACGAAACCGAAGACGTGGACGTAAACGACGTAAAAAATTCCGTCCTCGCCCTGTACGAACAGAACTTCGAAAAGGACTGTCGATTAGAGTACACCACGGTAGGTATTCACCGCGACGACCTTAAAATTTCGGCGGGCGGAATAGACGTAAGAAAATACGGCTCGCAGGGGCAACAGCGTACGTCGGCATTAAGCCTTAAACTTGCCGAAACCGACTCCTTTTATCTTTCCACGGGGGAATATCCCCTGCTTATACTCGACGACGTGGCGAGCGAACTGGACGGCGAAAGGCAAAAGGCTTTGTTTGAAAATCTCGACGGAATACAGACGGTAGTGACCGCTACGAGCGTATCGCCCGACTTTGTCGGAGCTACCGTTTACGACATAAAAGACAACAATATATTCAAGAGGAGCTAACTATGGCGCAAGACGTAAAAAGACAAATTGCCGAACTCATAAAAATAGACGGCGTAACCGCGGAACAGACGGAATCATTCCTTATGACGCCACCCGACCCTAAACTCGGCGACTGGTCGCTGCCCTGTTTCCGCTTCGCGAAAGCTTTAAGGAAAAGCCCCGTCGCGATAGCCGACGAACTGGCAAAGTCCATCGAAAAACCCGATTTCATCTCGGAAATAACCGCGGTAAACGGTTATCTCAACTTCAAAATAAACAACGACGGCTTGGCGGAAAAGACGGTAAAGAAAATCCTTTCCGAAAGCTCCGACTACGGGCAGGAACCCGCCAACGGCAAGACTATATGTATCGACTACTCGTCGGTGAACATAGCAAAGCAATTCCACATAGGACATCTTCTTACGACGGTAATCGGCGGAAGTTTGTACAGAATTTACAAAAAGCTCGGCTACAACGCCGTCGGTATCAACCATTTAGGCGACTGGGGAACGCAGTTCGGGAAACTTATTTCCGCTTTCAAACGTTGGAGCAGTGAAGAAGAACTCGCCGAAAGAGGTATGGCCGTACTTACCGAGATTTACGTTCGTTTCCACGCCGAGGCTGAAAAAAATCCCGCTCTTAACGACGAAGCGAGACACTATTTTAAGTTAATCGAAGACGGCGATCCCGAAGCCACGCACTTATTCGATCTCTTTAAGGAAGTCACCCTTAAAGAAGTGCAGAAGACTTACAAACGCCTTAATATAAGTTTCGACAGCTACAACGGAGAGAGTTTTTACAACGACAAAATGCAACCCGTACTCGACGAGCTGGAAGAAAAAGGACTCCTTAAAGAAAGCGACGGAGCGAAAGTCGTCGACCTGTCGGAATACGATATGCCCCCGTGTCTACTTGTAAAAGCCGACGGAGCTACCTTATACGCTACCCGCGACCTTGCGGCGGCGTTCTACCGTAAAAAAACTTACGACTTCGACAAGTGCCTTTACGTCGTCGCGTACCAACAGAACTTACATTTCAGACAGTTCTTTAAGGTGCTGGAACTTATGGGCAAGGACTGGGCTAAAGATATGGTTCACGTCGCGTTCGGAATGGTCAGTCTGGAAGACGGCGCGATGAGTACCCGTCACGGCAAAGTCGTACTTTTGGAGGACGTCCTTAACAAAGCCGTCGAAAAAAGTCTCGACATAATCGCAAAAAAGAACCCCGACCTCGAAAACAAGGAAGAAGTCGCCGAAAAAGTGGGCGTGGGCGCGGTAATCTTCTCCGCTCTCTACAACAACCGCATTAAGGATATAGTCTTCTCCTACGACAAAGTCCTTAATTTCGACGGCGAAACCGCCCCATACGTTCAGTACACCGTAGCTCGTTGCAAGAGCGTAATAAGAAAGGTAGGCTCGTTCTCCGTAGATGAAGCCGACTTTGCGGGGCTCGACAACGAGGAAAGCGCGGCGGTAATAAAACTTCTAAATAAGTTTTCCGATGTTCTCAATTACTGCATAGAAAAATACGAACCCTGCTACTTATCCCGTTATTTGGTTGATTTATGCAGAGAATATAATAGATTTTACTTAAACAACCGAATTCTCAACGAAACTGACGGAGTAAAGAACGCGCGCGCGGCGCTTACCGAATGCGTAAGAATAGTTCTCGAAGAGGGTTTGCGTTTATTGGGTATCTCCGCTCCCGACAAAATGTAATTATGATAGACTGTCACACGCATACGACGTTTTCTTTCGACGGAAAATCGACCGCGGCCGATATGGCGGAAAAAGGGAAAGAACTCGACCTTAAATATATGGCGTTTACCGACCACTGCGACCGCGACTACGCAAAATTGTATAAGTATATTGACGTAAGACAGCTCGACGCGGAAAAATATCTCGCCGCGGTGACGGAGATGAAAAATAAATATCCTTTCCTTGCCGTGGGGATAGAATTAGGATATTCTCCCCTCGCCGAAACCGACTATAAAAGGCTTCCGCTGGAAAAGTTCGACTACGTAATAAATTCGGTGCATACGGTAAACGGACTCGACTGCTACAACGAAGAATTTTTCGACGGCAAAAGCAAGGAAGAAGCCTACGGGAAGTACCTTAAATGCGTGTCGGACAGCGTGGACGCAAGTTACTCTTTCGATACGATTTCCCATTTGGGTTTCGTCCGCAAAAACGCTCCGTACGAAAATACCGGTATGCCTATGGACGTATTCGGCGACAGAATAGACGAAATACTCAAAAAAATCGTCGAAAAAGGCAAAACGCTGGAACTAAACAGCAACGTAAAGACGCACGACTTCATGCCCACCGCCGAAATCCTCGCTCGGTACGGAGAATTAGGGGGAGAAAATATTTGTTTTTCTTCCGACGCTCACCTTACCGCCCGCGTGGGAGAAATGTATAAGGACGCGGCGGAACTCGCTAAAAAACTCGGTTTCCGTTATTGGACTGTCTACCGCGAACGCAAAATGCAAAAAATTAAAATCGACTGACGGGAGGAAAAAATGAACAAAGCAGCAAAGTTTTTCGATAAATTTTCTTCAAATAAAATCGCTCTTATCGTCAACGCGGTAATGGCGCTGCTCGCCACCGCAATTTACCTTTCGATGCATACGATGCTCGGATTTATAGGATTCTTTACTTTCAAGGCGTTGCCGTATATTCTCGGCGCGCTGCTTATAGTAAGTTCCGTTCTGTCCCTCGTCATTCTGCTTTATAAGAATAATAAAGTTATTTTTTATGTAACCTTCTGCTATAACGCCATTGCTCTCCTCTTTTCGCTCGGATACTTCTTCGGAATGCTCACTCACTATAAGACGTTTCTTTTAGAACTGGCGAAAATCCTTGCCGTGTACCTCTTTATAGCGATAGTCACGTATCTTATCTTCTTCCACGGCAAACTCGAATTTAAGGGCAAAAAGGCGGTGTCTATCGTCCTTTGCGTGGTTTTAATAGGCGGTTCTATACTTTGCTTTACCGACTTCAAGTCCTTACGGATAAACTATAACACCGAAGGAGCCGCTGTCTACGCGGTGGGAGACGAATATCAGATAGTGTGGACTACGAGAGCGAAAGGCTCGGGCTGGGTGGAAATAAACGGTCAATGCTATTACGACGAGTACGCGGGACAAAAACGCACCGATACCACCGTACACAAAGTCACGGTAAAACAGTCGGTATTGGACGAAGCGAAGAGTTACACGATAAAATCGCAGGCTATGTTAAGCGAACAGGGCTTTTCCGGTCTAAACGGCTATACCGTGTCGAAGACTTACTCTTTCCGCCCCGTAGACCCGTCCGACGGAATACAGACTTACGTCCTTACCGACACCCACGACTACAACAACGCTCCCGTGAAAGCCGCTTCTTACTTCGGCGACAAGACCGACTTTATAGTCCTTGCCGGCGACCACGTCAACTTCCTCGACACGTCCGCACAGCTTCAAAGGATACTTAATCTTGCTCACAGAGCCACGGGCGGCAATATTCCCGTAGTGTTCGCAAGGGGTAACCACGAACTGAAATGTAACGATTCGGAATACTTAGACCGCTACGTCGGGAGCCGAAACGAGAAGTTTTATTACACTTTTCGTCTTAAAAACGTGTGGGGCGTGGTACTCGATATGGGAGAAGACCACGACGATAGCTGGAAAGAATTTTATAACACCGCTCTCTACGACGGATACCGTGCCGAGCAGATAGCTTTCCTCGACGATATAATAAAAAACAAGGATACCGAATACGCCGCCGACGGTGTGGAATACAAGATAGCGGTAAGTCACATAAACACCGCCATAACAAACTACAACCGGACGTATATGTTCGATGCTCTCGTCAGCCTTAACGAAAGACTTAACGTCATAGCGCCCGACGTAATGCTCAGCGGACACTTGCACGCCGTATATAAAATAAACGCCGGATACGAAGCCGGCAAACCCCTTTTCTATCAACAAAACTATAAAGGTAAAGCGGTAAACGAAACCCCCGACTATCTCGCTACGGGAGCCGCGTATCCCTCCGTCGTCTGCGGAAGAAGAAGCGAAACGCAGTCTCCTGCCGTCAAAGAAAACGCTTTCGGATACAAATATACCGGGACCGCTCTCGAATTCAATTTCGACGAGATAACGGCGAGATTTACCACGCAAAAGAAAGAAGTTCTTTTCTCCGTCAACGCGTTCGACGGCGAAGAATACGGAAAGGTAATAAAATTAAAATAGCCGTTGCGACCGCCCCGACGGGCGTTAATTCCCGGAACCGACTCTTCGGAGTTAAGGATATACTATATCCATAAGGAAAGCAGGTTTTCTTGCTCCTTTTCAAGACAATTTCAATTAAACAAGACTAAAAAAATCTACGCTTAGTCTTGTTTTTTTACAATCCGCGTACTTTCGACACGGATAGACACCGTACGCTCTTATATGCTAATTTACTCCCAAATATCGCATTTACAAGTGTTTTTCTGCGATGATATTATATTTTCAGACGGGTTACACCGCTTGAAAAAAAATTTTTTGGAGCTTGTTATGAACGATATTAAAGTATGCTTTTGCGAAAGAGAACAGTTTTTGAGAAACAAAATTTCCGCTTATTTTACAAACGCCGATTTCGACGCTTTCGTCTGTTCCGACGACGATTTTTTCGACAGACTCGACACCTTCGACGTAGCCGTCCTCGATATGAACGTAAATAGGTTCAGAGAAATCTACAACGAAGTAAAAGACGACGGCGCGAAAATTATTCTTACCTACGACGATATGCCCGAACAGACCGCCTTGCTTAACGTTCTTAAACCGAACGCCGTTATAGCGCGACCGTATTCCCTCAACGACCTCGCAGCCCTCGTACGTTCGCTTCTCCCTATCCCGGAAAAGTATCGCCTTACTTCTTCCACAAAATCGATAGACGAAAAGTTGAGCAATATCTTTATCCGCGCAGGTATTCCCCCTCACATAAAAGGCTATCAATATCTCCGCACTGCCGTAAAACTCGCAATTAACCAACCCGACATAGTGAACAGTATCACGAAAAAACTCTACCCGACCGTCGCCGAATACTATTCGACCACTCCGAGCAAAGTGGAACGCGCCATTCGCCACGCCATAGAAGTAGCTTGGAGCCGAGGCAAAATAGAAAATATAAACGCCATCTTCGGTATCAAAATCTATTCCAAAGGCGACAAACCCACTAACGGGGAACTCATTGCTCTTATCGCCGATAAAATGGTGATAGAGATGATGTAAATCCGACAAATCACATACGACGAATTTCCGACATAGGCGGTGCGAGTTGCCACTATGTGGCGTTAATTTCCACTACGTGGAGTGTATTGCCAAACAAGTTTGGCGTTAATTTCCAAAGCTAACGCTTCGGAGTTAAGGATATAAAATATATGACGGAATAGGCGTGCGTTCTATTCCGTTTTTATCCGTAAATAGGTTTTTATATATCCCACCCGCCCACCCTAATGGGTATTTTTATCCTTATCTAAATAAAGTTCGTTCAAGTAATTAGGTTTGTTGAGAAAAATATACTTCGTTAAATTCGGATAAGGGGAACATTATGAGGAAAGGGGTTTATTAAGGGGGCTTGGAGCTATGCCCCCTTAATTATATATTCATTTTATCCTTGTGAAAATAAAAGCGTGTTCGGTCAAGCCGGACTTCGCAACTTGCGGCTTGTGTGTTTCTTTGCTACTTTCTTTTC